>JANPDZ010000106.1:0-15788 GCA_031431735.1 Acidobacteriota bacterium
TAGCTTGAAATCTGAAGCGCGGCTTGAGCCGAAAAGGAAAATTTATCAATCATCCTTTTTGCTTTAGCACAATGCGCGGCTAAAGCAAAGCGGATTTTATTTTTATCAGAAATTCGGCTCAAGCCGGCGCTTTTGATTGACCTAACCTCCAACTGAAGTTGGAGGCAATTTATTTTTATGAGAAAGCCCTGCTCCAACAAATTACTTTTCGCACAATCTCAAATTTGGATTCAAGAAAATCAATTTTTTTTGCTTTGCTGCGGTTTGAATGTTCATTGCGAAAAAAATTAGCGATTTATTTTATACAATCCGGCGGCGTTTTCGCGTAAAACCATTCGCGCCAGTTCCGAAGCCCGCGTCCGCGAAATTTCCCGGTCTTCGATCATTTCGGTCAAAGCGATCGCCAGTGCTTCGCGTGCCGTAGTCGAAGTCAGCCACGCTGATTCTTCCCAACCGACTTCAGGCACCGCCGGCGAAGCGTCCGTCCCGAAAAGAATCTTTTCCGGTTCATATTCTAGCCAGCTTCTTAAAACGCGGCTCAAACCGCGCGGCGATAAAAGAAACGTCTGCGCCGAAAAATCTGCATAAACATTCGGTTTTTCAAGCAGAAAAGCGGTTTCAGCGGTAAACGGATAACCGCCGTGAACGAGTACGAAATTGGTTTTTCTGAACGCCGGATCATTGATGACGGATTCGAGCAAAATCGGATTACTCGTCCTCAAATTAAAAAAATGTCCGCAACCGCCGCCGGTATGAAGATGAACGACCAAGCCTGATTTTCCCGCTTCAATGGCAATATAACGAAAAACGTAATCCTGAAACTTTTTATATTCGGCCGGTGACGGTTCGCCGCCTCTGCTGTATTTGGAATAAATGGCGGCGGCTTCCCTTTTTGAAACTTCCGCAAAGTCAAGCGAACGGTAATAAGCCGCGACAAATTTTATGGCGACCGCGCCGTTTGTTTTTTGCCGTTCAATTGTCGGCGTGACAACCGTTTTCAAATACCCGTCAAACGTCGCAGGGATTTTTCCGATCTTCAATTCGGCTAAAAATCGCTTGAAAAGTTTTTCTTCCTGCGCGTAGAAAAATTGCAGATCGGAATTTGTTTGGCGAACGATTTTCGTCGTGAACGGCAAAAGCAACGGATCGCCGTAAGAAACCCAGCGAAAACGCGGCGCATTCAAACCGCGTCCCATCGAAATCCGGTTGGCAAGCATTACTTCAATGTTGAGTTTGTCTAATATCCAACTTGGGTAAGCATCGCCTTTTTCGCGCATTGCCTTTTGTTTGATTGCCAGATATTGACGAATATTTTCCGCACTCATCGCATCGGCGCGAAAATCAAACAGTTCGCGCCACGCGCCCGTGTAAATCGGATTATCAATCCGCAAACGCATCGGCGGCGGCGCAACAAATTCCAATCCGCCGCACGCGATGGCATCGCCCTCATCATCGCGATTTCCTTCCCGGACAACTTGCTCAACGTGCGAATGGTTATCAATCGCTTTGATTTGTTGAATTTCGAAAAGAAGATCTTGATCGGCTTTGGTTTGCGATTGAATTTGAAAAGCAAAAGCACAAATCATCGCAATACCCAAAGCTGAAAAGAAAATTTGCTTGATCATTTTTATCCGGCTCCATTCTGAATTACATCTGATGTTACAAAAGATTTGAATTTGCGGCTGTGCCGCCTGATGTGCGGAAAGGCTGTGCCTTTCCGAGCAAATTTCTCAATTTTCTTTGCGGCTCTGCCGCCACGTCGAGGCGGAGCCTCGGAAAGTTGGGATAAGCTTTTCGGAAAGGCACAGCCTTTCCGCACATCTGTGGGCAAAGCCCTTGAAAACAAATTTGCTCCAAATTACAAAATCGTCGGCGTGTCCGAATGCGGCACAAAACATTGGCGGCAGCGCGCTTCGTATTTGTCGCTTGCGCCGACTTCGACTCTTTCGGTCGAATCCGACGTGCGCTGTGAATAATTTGCCGTATTGCCGCATTTAACACAGATCGCGTGCGTTTTCGTGATAAATTCGGCAACCGAAAGAAGTTGCGGCATTGGCTCAAACGGTCTGCCCATATAATCCTGATCGAGTCCGGCAACGATTACGCGCCGCCCCTCACTGGCCAGCCTGTTGACGGCTTCGACAATTTCCATATCGAAAAATTGGCCTTCATCAATACCGATGACCTGCGTGTCCGCTTCGATCTGCGCCATCAATTCGGCAGCCGTCATCACAGGTTTTGAAATATGCGTCATTCCCGAATGCGACGCGATCTGCTCGATCGAATAACGATCGTCAATTTTCGGCTTGAAAACCTGCACCTTTTGCCGCGCGATCTGGGCGCGTCTGAGTCTTCTGATCAATTCTTCCGATTTCCCCGAAAACATCGAACCGACGATCACCTCGATCCAACCAGTTCCGCCGTCCTGGCGAGTTTTGCGGCGTTCTTCCGTATTGTCGAACGTAAATTCTTCAACCATAAATTTTCCTGAGTTTGATTTACAAAGATTCAATTATATGGAAAAAGTGAAAAAGTGGAAAAGGGTAAAGGTGAAAAAGTTTGGTTGTTTTGATGCGTCAAAACTTTTTGGACGTTTGTTTTCACTTTTTCACCTTTTCACTTTATTCTGTTGATATGCGGTTAAAGATTTGCAAACGTTGCAAACGCCCGTTTCTGGCAAATAAGGAATTTTGCCCGCATTGTCCCGTGCCTTATACATGGAATCAGGAATCGTGGGCAAATGTCGGCTGTTTGTTGGCGATGATTTTGCCGATCTTTTTATTGGTTTTTATTTGGCTGTTTTTCTTTTTCGGGATTTTTATGAGATAGAATTTTCACCACCGAGATACAGAGAACACGAAGTTTTTTAAATTTTCTTTGTGTTTAGGAATATGTAAATAATAATTTATAACTGTTAAAAAAACTTGATCGTTTAGTAGCGGTCTGTGACCGCGTTGCCCGTTAATCAAACAAACGGCGGTCACAGACCGAGCCTCTAAACTATCGTTCTAAGTTATTTTTGCATATTTCTTATTATCTTGGGGAGCGGATGGTTATTTTTCCGTTAAAAACGTTGCAATCGCATCAATCAAAACGGAACTGTCCGCCTTGCGCGTTTCGTTGTTGCAGAGAATCACAAAAGCAAGCGTTTCGCGCTCGTTCTTCGCGTAACCGGCCAGCGAATTGACATAAGTTATCGAACCTGTTTTTGCTAATATTTTCCCCGATATTTTTCCCAACCGTCCGCGTAAAGTTCCGTCCGTTCCGGCAATCGGCAAAGAATTACGGAAAATTTCCGCCGCTTTGATTTGGTTTCCGGCAACAAGGGCGCGTCCAAGAGTTTCGGGCGTGATGAAATTAAGACGCGAGAGTCCCGAACCGTCTTTAATTGATTCGGTTTCCTGAAAGCTCGCACCGTTTTCCGTGAGCCATTTTTTGATGACCGACGTTCCTGCCGAATCGTCGCCGCGCACCTTTTGCGCTTTCGGGTTTTCGTCCGGTGCTTCCGCGCCGAATTTCTTGCCGAGTGCGCGCAAAATCAGTTCGGCGTAAAGATTGACCGAATCTTTATTCATTTTGTGGACAATTTCGCCAAGCGTCTGGCTTTCGACATTGGCTAATTCTGTTGCGCTTTCAACCTTTAATTTATTTTCCGATCTCCAATCAGCAGATTTCGCCTCGCCTTCGACTGTAATTCCATTTTTTGCCAAAGCATCTTTCAAGATCCGCGCCGACCACAACGCCGGATTTTCGACCGCGACGCGGACATCCAAGGTTTTGCCTTCGCCCCAAACATAAATTTTATTGTTGCCGAGTCCGCGTTTTAAGCCGACCGATTCAATGCCGTTGGCTGGCTGAACCTCGCCCGATAGCTCGACATAATCGGTTGGCGGTTCAACTTTCGGCTTGCCATTCTGGAGGCTCACGTTGACCAGATTTTTGTTGATCGTGAGCGCACTCGCTTCCGCGCCGTAATACCATTGCAGTTCGTTCCACGCCCAACCGTCGCCGATCGTGTCACCCGTAAAATAACTTTCGTCGCCGATGATATTGCCTTTAATCTTTTGCAAGCCCTTTGCTTTTAATTGATTGACAAGAGATTCAATACCTTCATCACTCAAATCGGGCGCACCTTGACCGTAAAGAACAAGGTCGCCGCTGAGCGTTCCGTTTTCGATTTTTTCCTTTGAATAAACGCTTGTCTGCCAGCGAAAATCCGCGCCGAGTTTGTCGAGTGCAACAACCGACGTGATTATTTTCTGCGACGATGCCGGACTGAATAGTTTCTGCGCGTCGCGTGCCGCAATGACTCTGCCGTCTTTTAATGAAACAACAAAAACGCCCCAGCGAGCATTTGAAAATTCGCTTTTTTCGATTGCTTCATCAATCTTTCGGGCAAGCGCGGCATCTTCCGGTTTCTTTGAAATTTCTAAAGGCTTGGTGAGATCAATGTTTGACGCCGGCAATTCGACGGACTGAGTTTCCGGCGTTTCAGACGGCGATTGCTGCTTATTCCAAAAACACGCCGACGAAAAAAGCATCAGCCAAACTGCTAAAAATTTACTGTTAAAAATCTTCATCGTCCAAAAATTTTCGCGTCGCTTGAAAAACTTCTTCGACGCTGATTTTATCAATTTCTTCGCTTCTGACAACTTCGAGATTTTCCGTTAAAGGAAAAAAACAAGTCGGCGCACGTTTGTCGGAAATCAAAACGATTGACGCGCCTGCGATTGCCGCCAAGTGCATCGGACCGGTATCGTTGCTGATTAAAACTCGTAAAAATGTCGTTGCCGCAAGCAGCGGTAAAAGTTTTAGTTTGTCCAAAATCACAGCGTTTGGCGGAAAGATTTGATTAACTTCGTCAAGCAAATCAAGTTCTTCGGGTCCGAGAAAAACCAGAACGCGACAATCTTCATTCTCCGACAATTTGCTCGTTAATTCGGCAAATTTTTTAACGCTCCAACGGCGGCTTTGATGTCCCGCACCCAAAAATAAACCGATCAGAGTTTTTTGTTCAATGCCTAAATCTTGCAAAAGTTTTCCGATTTCCGCAACGTCTTCGGCAGGCGGTTTGATTTTGGCGTAGCGATTGACATTTTCGATGCCGAGCGGTTTGAGAGCGTCCAAATACCTTTCCGTAATATGTTTTGTTTTGTCTTCAAGCGGCGGCGGCGGCGAAAACTTGCTCAAAAAATCGAGCGAACGATTTTCACGATTTGCATAAAGCCGATGTTTCGCCCGCGACAGAAAACCGAGCAGATTCGTTTCCGAAAGACTGTGCAGATCAATAATAAAATCAAACTTTCGGCGGCGCACTTCTTTGACCAAAGCGCGAATTTTACCGATCGAACGCAGTTTGTTGCCATCGCGCAATTCAACCCGGTCAACAATGATCTCTTCGTCAAAAACATCGACAAGTTTGGCGATCATCGCGCTCGATTTCCCCAACAGCGCGGTAATGCGCGCCACCGGAAATTTCCCGCGAATCGCTTGCAAAGCGGGCAGCGCAAGAATCACATCGCCCATCTGACCAAAATGAATGACGAGAATATTTTGCGGGTTAAAGTTCAAGATTTAAAATTCAAGATTTAAGTTTTAAGTTTCATAATAGAAGCACTGCCGTTAAGATTTCAAATTCAGAATATTAAATTCGTATTTCGCAATCGGACAAAATGGTTTTGCCACATTGACACACTTCATAAAGCAAGTGTATATTTCCAAATTGACGGAGCTTATTGAAAACGATTTTCACTTTCAGTAAAAGACAATTAAGAGCCTTTGGCGCAGCAACGCCAAAGGCTCCGATACACAGAAAATCCATTTAGGCTATTGGAGTAACAAACGAATTGTGTGCGAGGTCAATCCTAGCATACCTTTCCTAAACTAATAAATCACAGATTCGTCAGAATGAAAGCATCAGCCGATTATTTTTAGGCTGGACTTCACATTAAGTAATTACCGGGCAAAAGGCATTTTGCCTGTAAATACCAAAACCAATGTTCATTTAAGAATAAAGATCAATGTTTAATACAAATAATTTAGGGATCGAAGGAGTTTAAAATGCTGGAAAGAAATCAATTGAATCGTGTTTTTTACACATTATTCATAATTTTGGGAGCCGGAATCTCGCTGTGCAATGCACAAGCCATAACTGCGCGACTTGAGGGCAAAGTGCTGGATCAAAACCGTGCCGCAGTTCCCGGGGCAACTATCATCGCGGTAGCAAAAGGAACAACCACTAAAGTTTCCATCGTGACTGACCAAAGCGGCGAATTTTCTCTGATGCTTGCGCCCGATCAATATATTTTGAAAATCAGTGCGAAAGGATTTTCGCAAACTTCACAGACGATCAACCTCAAACAAAATGCGGCGGATTCGGTTGAAATCGTTTTGCAAATCGCCGGTGCCAGTGCCATCGTGACGGTCGGCGATAATGAGAATTATAAAGTGGAGGCGACCAATAGCGCGACCAAAACCTCGACTCTGCTGCGTGATGTTCCGCAGTCTATCAGCGTCGTCACAAAAGAACAGATCAAAGACCAGATGTTTCAGAGCATCGGCGACATTGTTCGCTATACGCCGGGACTTTCGGTTCACCAGGGAGAAAACAATCGCGATCAATTCATTGTTCGCGGTCAAAACAGTAGTGCGGACTTTTTTCTCAACGGTGTTCGCGACGATGTGCAATATTACCGCGATCCTTACAATCTCGAACGGCTCGAAACCTTAAAGGGACCGAACGCGATGATTTTCGGACGCGGCGGCGGCGGCGGCGTTATCAATCGCGTCACGAAGGAAGCCTTTTTTTCGCCGTTGCGCGAAATATCGATGCAGAGCGGTTCTTTCTATAATCGCCGGATTTCGGGAGATTTTGACCAACCTTTGACCGATAAAATAGCTTTTCGTCTCAACGGTGTTTATGAAAACTCTGACAGCTACCGCAAATTCGTTAATCTGAACCGTTTTTCAATTAACCCGACTTTTACTTTTACTCCGAATAACAATACAAGATTCACGATCGGTTATGAATTTTCCCGTGACCGTCGCACGGCTGACCGCGGAATCACTTCATTTAAGGGAAGACCGGCGAATGTTCCGCTCGAAACTTTTTACGGCAATCCCGACGACAGCCATGTTCGATCCGATGTCAATATTCTTTCGGGAACATTTGAACAGCAGATCGGCAAACTCGGCATCCGCAATCGCACATCATACGGCGATTACGACAGGTTTTATCAAAACTATGTACCGGGCGCGGCAAATGCCGGTGGTACGCTGGTCACGCTGACAGCTTATAATAACGCGACGAAACGTAAGAATTTCTTTAACCAGACGGATTTGACCTATATTGTTTCAACCGGGAAAGTCCGGCATACATTTTTGGGCGGTGTTGAGTTGGGTCGCCAACTGACGAATAATTTCCGCAAGACCGGATTTTTCAATAATACAACTACTTCCATTCAGGTGCCGTTTGATAATCCGGTCACTAGCGCGCCGGTGACCTTTCGGCAGGGCACAACCGATGCGAACAACCATCTGAAAACCAATCTCGCCGCCACCTATATTCAGGACCAGATCGAAATTAATCGCTTTGTGCAGGTCGTTGCCGGTGTTCGCTACGATTATTTCGACTTGCAGTATCACAACAACCGGAACGGTGTTAACCTGCGGCGTGCAGATAATCTGGTTTCGCCGCGTTTCGGCATCGTCGTCAAACCCGTTAGCGATCTTTCGATCTATGGAAGCTATAGCATTTCATATCTACCGAGTTCGGGCGATCAGTTTTCTTCTCTGACAACCGTTACGGAACAGGTCAAACCGGAAAAATTTACCAACTACGAAGTTGGCGTGAAATGGGATATTCGGCGAAATCTCGCATTGACCTCGGCACTTTATCGTCTTAATCGCACGAATACCAGATCAATTGACCCGAACAATCCGACGGCGATCATTCAAACCGGCAGCCAGCGCACCAACGGGTTTGAAATCGGATTGAGCGGCAGCATCACACCTTACTGGAACATTTCGGGCGGCTACTCTTATCAGGATGCCTTTATCACCAGCACAACGATTGCGGCGATTGCCGGAAGACAAGTCGGACAGGTTCCACGCAACACTTTTTCAATTTGGAACAAATACCGGATCATCCCCAAACTGGAAGTCGGATTGGGACTGATCAATCGTTCGAGGATGTTCACCTCGGTTGATAACAGTGTTGTTCTGCCAGGGTACACCAAAGCCGACGGGGCAGTATTTTATACTTTTAACGAGCATTGGAGATTGCAGGTAAATATCGAAAATCTTTTCAACAAACGATATATTCTCAATGCCGACAGCAATACCAATATCTCACCGGGATCGCCGCGTGTGCTTCGAATCGGTTTAGTTGCCAGATTTTAGTCGTTTTGGTTGAATGGGGATTGTTTTTTTTCAATATTGAAAATTGATAAAAATGCGGGCGCAAAGCACACCTTCCTGACCTGTTAATGGTTTTAACTTGATTGAGAAACCTTCATCTTTACTCAAGTTGGAGTTGAAAAAGACCGGATCAAATCAATTTCAGGTCGGGAAGGTGTGCTTTGCGCCCGCTCAAGTCAAAACATATTCAATTCAAAAAAAAACAATCCCCATTCAAGTAGTTTTGGTTAAAGTAAAGAAAGAGTAGCAAAGTTCCAATGGCATTAAGTTAAGGAAAAAAAGTAAAACAGACTGTTAGTCTGTTTTACTTGGCTTTCCTTTATTTGACCGATGGTTAGCGACGCGACAGTAAGACAGACTAACAGTCTGTCTTACATTAATGCCATTGAGCAAAGTTCCCGCTTCACTACTCTTCTTTACTTTTGAATATAATTAAAATTCCCGCAAATCTCTGCCCGTCATCTCGACGGGTTTTTCGAGTCCTAAAATGCCTAAGATCGTCGGCGCAACATCTTCGAGCGCACCATTGAACCGCAGTTTTATATCTTGCGAATCATCGTCAATCAGATGAAAAGAGACGGGATTGGTCGTGTGCAAATTGTTTGGTTCGCCCGTCAGAAGATCCGCCATTTCCTCGCAATTTCCGTGGTCTGACGTGATAATTGCAACACCGTTCAATTCTTGAATTTTTCCGACGATACCGCCCAGACAGGTGTCAATAAACTGCACGGATTCGATGGTTTTTTCCAGATTTCCGCTATGCGCGACCATATCGGATGCCGCCAAATTGACGATAAAAACGTCATTTTCATCAGCTTCGAGAGCGCGCAAGAATTTGTCCGTGACTTTGAAACAGCTCATTTCGGGCGACGTTTCGAGCGACGTTTTTTTCAAAGAAGGAACGATCACGCGCTGTTCGCACTGATGATCGTTGTCCGCGCCGCCATTGAAAAAATATGTGATATGCGCGTATTTTTCGGTTTCGGTGACGCGGCAATTGAGCACGCCGTTTTCGGCAAAAACCTGCGCCAGAGCTTTTTCTTCGCCTTCCTGCTTGAAGGCGACCGGCAGATTAAAACTGCGGTCGTATTCGGTCAGGCACACGGTTTCGATGTGCGGTTTGCTCAAGGACGCAATGTCGGTTTCGTCCTTGACCGCGAGCGATTTGACGAGCTGGCGCATCCGATCGCCGCGATGATTGAAAAATATCACGACATCGCCATTTTTGATCCGTCCGACCGGCTCGCCCGACTCTGTTTCCAAAACGATCGGCTGAATAAATTCGTCGGTAATGCCACGTAAAAACGAACTGCGAATCGCCGAAACCGCATCCATCGCGCGTTCGCCTTCCGAATGAACAAACATCGTAAAAACACGCGCCGTGCGTTCCCAGTTTGAATCTCTGTCCATCGCGTAATAGCGTCCGCAAAGCGTCGCAATGCGCCCGATTCCGATGTCCGCCATTTTGATTTCGATCGCTTCGGCGTAAATATCGGCTGTTCTGAGCGCGACATCGCGCCCGTCCAAAATGCCGTGCACGAAAACGTCCTTCAATCCTTCGTGCTTTGCCATTCTGAGCAAAGCAAAAAGATTTTCGGGCGACGAATGAATTTCGCCGTCTGACAAAAGACCGATCAGATGCACCGCCGAATTATTTTCCTTCGCCTTTTCCAAAGCATTTTTGATAACGGCGTTTTTAAAGAACTTGCCCGTTTTAATGGCTTGCGAGATGCGCGAAACATCAGTTTGCACGACGCGTCCGGCACCGAGATTGAGATGTCCGACCTCGCTGTTGCCCGGTGCGTCCGGCGTTAAGCCGACGCGCAAACCCGACGCCGCGAGCAGCGTGCGCGGATATTTTCCGCAGATCTCGTCGTAATTCGGTGTATGCGCAAGGGCGATCGCATTGCCTTCTTTTTTTGGCGAATGCCCCCAACCGTCTAAAATCACAAGTGCCAGCGGTCTTTTTCTTCCGTTGTTCATATCAGATTCAAGTTTCAGATTTGGTAATTTGATGTTTTCAATACGCATTGGGCGCGGGTTTCTCCATCCATCTTTCGGGATGCACAAGAGCGTGGAAACCGAATTTTTCGTAAAGCGTGTGCGCGTCTTTCGTCGCCAAAACCCAACGCCGAAGTCCTTGCAGTTCAGGATGACCGATAATCACATCCATCAGCCATTTGCTCAAACCTTTACTACGAAATTCTTTCAAAATATAAACATCGCCGAGATAAGCAAACGTCGTGTAGTCGGTCACGACGCGCGCAAACCCTATTTGATTTTCGCCTGTATAGACACCAAAAGGCAAGGAATTTTTTATCGCCGTCAAGGTTTGTTCCTTCGTGCGCTCTTTTGCCCAGTAAGATTCTTCCGACAAAAACTTATAGATCGCCTCGATTTGCAGACGCGTTCGGTCTGTGCTGATGATAAATTCACCGTTTTGCCATTCCATAGAAGTTAGAGTTTGACGTTGAATGGGGATTGTTTTTTTTCAATATCGAAAATTGACAAAAACGCGGGCGCAGAGCAACCCTTCCTGACCTTAAATTTGCTGTAAATTGATAGATAATCTTTCATCTTTTCTCAAATTAATGGTTAAAAAAACCTGATAAAACCATTAACAGGTCTGGAAGGTGCGCTCTGCGCCCGCTCAAGTTAAAACATATTCAATTCAAAAAAAACAATCCCCATTCAAGAGTTTGACGTAAATTTTAATTCGCGGTAATTTGTTATGCGGAATCGCAAATTTGCCTTAAACATAGCCGATTAGTTAAATGAAAGTCAAATATTCATTGACTTTTACGATTCTAATAATTTATAAATAATTCGTAATTGTTTAGGTCTTTGGTTTTTGGTCTTTGGTTTTTGGGTTTTTGAAAGAAATTACAGATTGGCGATGAACTTCTCACCTTTTTGGCTTATTTTTCCGCGCATCTTGATTGAAAATTATCGGGTTTAACTTGAATAAAACCAAAAACCAAAAACCAAAGACCAAAGACCTAATCAAATACAATAATTCGGTATAAGAAAACTGAAATTCGCTTAAATACAAAGTTGGGCGCGTCATGGTGAAACCTGACAAGCCTTTCAAATGGGAGACAAAATTGATGAAAAAACTAATTTGTTGCTTTGCGATTGTTTTGCTTTGCATAACAAGTGGGGTTGCACAAACCAAGCGTAAAAAAACTTCTGCCAAAACTACAGCATCTGAGACGATTGACAAAAGTTGGACTATATTTTGGTCAAAGTTTAAGTCCGCGGTGAAAAAGAATAACAAAGTAGCATTGAAAAAACTGATGGATCCCGATTTCTTTGGGGGTGTTGGTGCCCCCGAATCTCGAAATGAGTGGCTTTTGTTTCTGGACAATAACAATCTGTGGGAAGAATTGCAAAAGTCTGTGTCAAAAGGCACTATTTCTACTTATACACTAGGTAGAGGCAATTCCGGTGGTATGATTACTTACAAAACGAAACGCCTCGCAAGAAAAACTAAAGATGGTGAACTTCTTTTTGAATTTTATAACAAACGGTGGTGGTTCGTAAGTGTAAGGAGCGGTGAGTAATTGCTTATTAAAAACATTTCTCAAACAGACGGCTTCAGCCGTCTTTCCGCGTTTCGCGGCAATTAACCACGTCATTTATGCATTAGTATCTACACAAGTCAATGGATTGAAATTTGTGTTCTCGTCGCCAAACCATCCGACTAACATCCCCGCTTCGCCGCCTATGGTGCAGGCGTTTCGCCGAAACCTTAGGTCTTTGATAACGATTCAATCCGTCGCTGAAGGCGACGAACATCAATGAACATCGATTGTTCGTCGCCTTCAGCGACGGAATCATTTTCGGGCTAACCCAGCGATTCTCGCTGGGTTATAATGTTTGTCGCCTTTGGCGACCGGAAAAGAAAAACAGAATGCCATAAAAGCCAATAAATATCGAGCTTTTAAAGATGTGTAGATACTAATGCATAAATGACGTGGCTATTTGCCCTTCGGGAAAGCCTCTGCGAGGCTGAAAACAAATCATAAAACATTCCGTCAAAAGGAGATTTCGATTCAGGTTATTCTTCGATTTGCTTCCCGAACTTTGCGGGCAATCTCTTCCGCCGATTCTTCGCGGTCAGCCCAAATTCCAACGACGGCAGCTAAATCTTCCTTCAAACTGTTTCGGCGCGGCGGTATAATAGCTGGCATCTCGCCGGATTCTTTTCTGTCAGACCAAATTCCCAATACCTCATTTTCATCTATATCTTCCAAATCGTATGACAAGTCTAAAGCTATCGTTTCCAATTTTCTCTTCGGACTTTTAACAAGCCGTAAAATCTCGTCAACAATTTCGGCACTTTTAACGCGCACCTTCAAATTGATGTTCTGCGGCACTTCGATAACAAGTTGTCCCATAAAAATTCTCCTGTCGCCATTATTTTAGCACAGAAGATTGCGAATAATTCATCAAGAAATCTTCAACTTCTTTTTTCGATTTCAGTCGGATTATCGTTTTCTCATTCTCAAAGCGTTTCAATTTTTCTTCAACCGTCGGCTTATTTTTTTTCGGATAATCCCAAATCCATTTGAGAAACTCGAAATCAATCTTTTCGTTGCATCCCGCAGTCATATCGGGGCGATTCGTGTTTCGATACTTCAGCCAACGCTTCAAGATTCGATAGAGACAAACGGTGCGCGGTAAATCGAGAAAGATCGCCATGTCGCAAACCGCGAGACGCAGTTCCATCGTCCCGCCGAAATTTCCGTCCATGATCCATTCGCTCTGTTTGAGCAAAGTTTCGACCGTTTTTTGCCATTCAACTTTCGGCGGTTCAACCCAACCCGCCCGCCAGTGAAGTTTGTCGAGATGAAAGACTTCGATTCCCGTCAACGCGCCCAAACGCTTTGCAAAAGTTGATTTTCCCGCGCCGCCCGAACCGATCACCAAAATTTTTTTCATACCAATTTTTGGCAAAACCCGAAGAAGTTGCCCACGAAACACACGAAATATACGAAAATAAATCAAAATAAGTAGAGCAATTTTTAAGTTATCTGGTATTTCGTCAAATGTTTGTAGTTCCGCCTTGAGGCGGTCTTAGAGTGTCGACAACTCAAGTTTTGTAAATAATTAAATATCTCAATACTCAAACTAACCCCGCCGCACGGCGGAACTACAAACGCTCGAAAACTTAAAAATCGCGGCACTAAGCAGGTGAGCATAAGTTTTGCGACATATTGTTTTTCGTTCTGAGTCCCCGCACAAACTGGGCAACCGCCGCGCCTCTCGCCTCGCTGTGAGCCGCATAAATGCGGGACTCAAAACTTTTCAAAATACCTTGAAACTTTTGCTCACCTGCTTAATTTTTCTTATTTCGTTTCTTTCGTGTGTTTCGTAGGCAAAAACAGTTTCTAAATTTCGCGCCATTTTTTGAGTAATTCTTTTTCTCTTTCATCAGAAATTCCGGCTTTAAGCTCGCCCGTTTTTGTTTTGCGCCAATTCAAAACGTCGCGAATCGTCTCGCGCAAACTACGAAATTTCAAACCTTTTGCCAACGCTTTATCAATATTCGCCGAAAGAAAACCTTGCAGATCTTCGTCTGATTCGTGCAAATAAAGCGGCATTTCGCTCCACACGGCGACATTTTCCTGTTTGAGAAATTCTTCCGTAGCCCAAATAAATTCCGCATCGCTTTGGCTGACCGATTTGATTTCTTCGAGCATTCTTTCAAATGTCAGATCAAACGGTTTGCCGGTCGCGTTAAAAGTGCCGTGTTTATTCGCTTTCGTCATTTTGATGATCCATTCCGCTAAATCCTGCGCGTCAATCATCTGCACGAACCGATGCGGATTTCCGGGCGCAAGAATTTCGCCGCCTTTCGCCACGCGCATTACCCAATACGAAAACCGATCGGTCGGGTCAAATTCACCGACAATCAATCCGGGGCGAACATTCAAAACTCGTTGCGGCATCGCTTTTTCGGCTTCGCGTTCGCACAAAACCTTTAGCGCGCCATACATTTCGCCTAAAACCACCCCCGTCAATTCGCCTTGTGGGTCAATCGCGTCCAATTGTTTTTTTTGTTCTTCGGTCAATTCGGCAAGCGGCGCGGTTTCGTCAAAATTTGCTTCGCTGAAATTTGCGTAAGCCGAAATGCTCGAAACAAAAACGTATTGACCAATCGAATCACGCAGAAATTCCGCCGATAATTTCACGCTGTTTGGCAAGTATCCGCAAGTGTCAATACACACGTCCCAGCAGCGATCAGCGAGTTTCGCTAAAGCAGAATTTCGATCGCCCTGAATTTGTTCGACATTTTCAAATTCTTCCTGCGAAAATTTACCGCGATTAAAAAGCGTTACCTTGTGATTATTTTTCAAAGCCGCGACCGTCAGATGCCGACCCAAAAATTTTGTTCCGCCGATGATCAGAATTTTCATTATTTGAGTTTAGATTATTGGCATCGGTCATTCAAATATTGATAGAATTAGATTTCTATGGCAAATTTTTATGAAAATAGCCGTCAGTTTTTCGAAGGAAATCAATCTTTTTAACCCAATTCAGGAGAGAAAATTAAATGTTATTAAAACAAGGAATGAAAGGCACCGAGGTCGCCGGGTGGCAAAGTTTTCTGAAATCGCAGGGCTTTACGGTCAAGGTTGACGGCGATTTTGGGAAGATCACGGTCGCCATCACCAAGGAATTTCAAAAAGAACACGGTTTAAAGCCCGACGGTCTGGTCAGCAAAACAACGCTCGCGCTTGCCGACAAGCTCGGCTCGGTTTTTCCGAAACCGCCGAAAGGCGACGGAATTACCGCCGAACTCTTGAAAAAGATATTTTCGGCAACCAAAGCCGAACATCGCAACCGGTTTATCGCGCCGTTCAATTTATTTTTGCCGCAGTATAAGATCACTTCAAAACTTCGGATCGCCGCATTTCTGGCAACCGGCGGAATTGAAACCGATTATCTGCGGACTTGTGAGGAATACGCCTCGGGCAAGGATTACGAAGGACGCGCCGATTTGGGAAACACCCAGCCCGGCGACGGCATTAGATTCAAAGGACACGGATTTTTTCAAACGACGGGAAGGTTTAATCACAAAAAAGTGACAGAAGCGACTTTTGCCAAACTTGGGATTGATTTTGAAAAAGAACCGCACCGGCTTATTGAAACAGACATCGCGGTCGAATCGGCGTGTATTTTCTGGCGCGACAATAATTTATCGCTTTGGGCGGACAAAGGCGACTTTTTCGGCGTTTCGGGCAAGGTTAATCGCGGCGATTCAACCAAAAAAGCAATGCACTATGACAAACGCCTCGCTTTATATGAAAAATGTATGAGTATTTTGCCGAATAAAATTTTTGGGTAAAGATTTTTTTAACGCA
>JANPDZ010000107.1:0-13476 GCA_031431735.1 Acidobacteriota bacterium
GTATAAAATCAAATTGAAAGGCAAAAAAAAGCCAAAACTTGTCAAACAAGTAGAATGATGAGGAACAAACAGAACAAAAAAAGGCAAAAATCAGCTTGGAAATCAAACAGGCTTTTTTCTGCTTTTATCTAAAGTCGAGATCCAATACAACTCAAATATAAATTGTCCCAATCATACGCCAGCCAATAATAACCAGGATAGATATTTTTCTTATCCTTCCTGTGTTTGTTTAACCGCACCTTTGGGACGATAATGCTCCACATCAAGTTCTACCCGGTCACGACTCCGTTCGCAATAGCAGCATTTATTGTTTTGGGCTGTCAATAGAACATCTTTCATTGCTGAATCGCCATAAATTTTATTATCCGCCTTCGCCATTTTGAGCTTCCCGGAGAGGTATTCTTTAGTATGACGCTCGAATTCCTCGCAATCCAGACGGGTTCGCTCTTTTCCTTTTGTTGTCAACACTTCTGGTGACTGGTCAGGTTTAATTATTTGTATCATTTCTTGGTTAAATTGCTACTTTTTAAAAGTTCAGCCGCTCTTCGGATTAAGTCCATAGCTTTATCATCTTCATGATTTGTTTCACTTCTAAGTCTTGAAATCTGCTGCTGCAACTTTTGTAGTTCTTTTTCTTCTTGAGGGTTGCGGTTAAGTTTCAATAATAGTTCATCTCTTTTCTCAAAAAGTTCTTCGGTTTCAAGCGAACGATTTGGCTCAACTCCGAAGTATTCACTATTAAGAATTTGGTCAATACGCCAGCCTTTTACTAATTCCGGTTCATTTTCAATTACAACTTCAGTTTCACCTTTCTTAATAACTGCAAAATTAGCACTTGGCTTTGACTGAACCAATAGAGGGCTATGAGAGGTGGCAATAAACTGGACGTTAGGAAACACCTTCGTTAAATCATCCATGATTCGGAGTTGCCATTTAGGATGCAAATGTAAATCAAGTTCATCAATTAAAACAATTGCTGGTTCTTCCAATGGTGTTGGGCTTTCGGGGTAATTTTCATAAAGTCGCCAAGCTAAATCAAACGTCCAAGCTAATGTTGATTGGTAACCAAGACTTAAATCGGATAATGGTACTGGTCCTGAAAATGTGTCAAAAAGAACGCACAATAGTTTTTTAGATCTTTTGGTAGGTTTGCAAGGAACAATATGAATGCCTTTGGCTTCAATACCTGGAAGAATCTGTGCTACAAACCTCTTGAACTCATTAAATCGGTCGTTTTCTTTACTATCTATCGAAGCCAAATGATGAAGATTTATCAGTATTTCTTCCACATCGTAAAGCTCACAATCAATCAACCTGTCTTCAATTGAATCTTTAAGTGTTTGCTTTGTAGAGTTATCGTCTCCCTTGTAGCGATTGGCACCATATACAACAATGAAAGGAGGTGTGTAACTCTTCTCGATTTCTTCCCGATCTTTAATTTCTTTACTTCCTTCGCGTTTTAAGTCATCTAAGTCTCCTTTTTTGTTACCTTTTTCGTCATCTTCTTTAAAATATGTTGCTTGAATTCCGGTTATAATCTCTTCAATTTGCGATTTACGATTTTTAGTTCTTTGGTGTGAGTCTTCAATATGCGGTTGTATATCAACAAGTTTTTTTCCTTGACTGACATGGGCGTGTAGCCAGAGAGACGATTGAATAGATTTAGGAAGTTTCTCAAAAAAATTGTTAAACTCCTCACTTTGTAATGCCGGAATCAAAATAATAATTTCGCGTTCTTTTTTTTTGTCCTTTTTGACGCTCGCGTTCTTTTGGTTTTTTTGTTATGGGGTCTAATTTTATATAACTAATGCCGTTCTCATTGTCTTCTCGTTTAATAAGTTCGACATCATCATTTGCGGGTTCGGGTCGCATCCATGCTAAAACTTCCAGTAGCGTAGTTTTACCAACTCCATTATTACCTAAAATAAGGTTCCAGCGTGTTGGATTACCGTTACCATCTGAAAGGTCAAGCGATTGTTTCGTACCAAAACACCTGATATTTTCCAATTCGAGTCGCGTAAAATATTTAAATGTTGAATTTTTCATCTGTTAAATAGCAATAATAAGACTTATTTGAGAAAGCCTCAAATAGAAACTGTTTTTTGAATTCAAAATTATAAAGTATCAGCTCATATTTTATTGACAAATATTAATGCGAATCAGGAGTTGAAAAATGTCCGCGAATTTGGCTTAAAACTTCAAGGATTAGAAACATTAAAAAGAAATGGGACCAGGGACAAACACGGACCAGCGCGGATTTTCGTGGATTTTTTCGAAATCCTCGGCAAATCCGCCGAATCCGCGAAAATCCGCGTCCTATTTTTGACACTTTTCACAATGAATTTTGAGTTTGCAAACAGTTTTTCAGTTGACCAATATTCAACCACTGATTCGCATTATTACCGAAAAATCAGTATAACGAGCGGTAGCGAGTCTGATTATTATTGAAAACTTCCGATGAGCGAAGATGCTCGCTACCGCTCGCTATACTGATTTATATCTTATCTTCGTACATAGATTTTGTAAGTGTATCGAATTTCTTTTTCGCCGCCCGGAATTGTCAGATTCCATTTGACGACCGAATTCGGATTGACCGATTGCAGATTCAAACCTTGACGCGAGATCTTTCCGTCGTCAGTTGCCGAGATCGCTTCGCCGACAAAATTGCGCGTGAGGGCAATTTCGACCGGCTCTTTTTTGATGTTGCGGAGTTTGATTGTGCCTTCGACCGTGATCAGATCGAAATTATAAGTGCCGCCGCCGTAACGCATAGTTGTTTGCGTGCGGGATTTTTCTTCGAGCGTATGCGTTCCGATAACTTCCGTCGCGGGCGTGATTCGCAGAATGTTGTCGCCGCCGACGGGCGTAAATGAAAGCATATCTTGCCCCAACGGTTTCCATTCGCGGAACGAGAGCGCGGGCGCGGTCGTCCACGGCATTCCGGTTTGATTTTTGAGGCGCAGGGCATACCAAACCTTGCTCGAAAGGTCTTGTATCAACGGGGAAGAATTCGAACTGCTTGAATATTCCAAATATCGGCGCTCGGTTTCGGGCGTATCGTTGAGCGTCCATTCAAAAACTTCGGTTGCCGGAACGGTCAGCGAAAACAGCCGAAAACTGGCGCGCTCGCCTTTTTTCAGATTGATCTGATTTGCCTGATAGAGAAAAAGCTGTTCGGCGGAAAACGTGTTGACTTTTTCTTCTCCAACAACGGTCGGCGAGATTTCGTTTGAATCAGCACTGTCTATTTGATACGAAGATTGCTGAGTCATAATCGCGTTTGAATAAGAATCGCGCCGGTTGTTTCCCGCGCCGCTTTGAAAATAACTTGAAACGCCCGCGAAAGCCGTCGTCATCGAAAGCGGCGACATCGTTTCCTGAAAAAGAAAATGCGGCACGCCGACGACAAAATAAACTTCCGAATTGCGCAAATCGGTCAGTTCATTGATCAAAACAGCTTCGAGTTCGAGTTTCGCTTCCTTGACGGGCGTTCCCTTAACCTCGACGCGATACGCCGGAATCCAACGAATTCCGCGTTCAAGCGCGGCAATACCGAGATTTATTTTTTCGCCGTCGCGGGCGCCTTCAACTTTGATCGAAAGACGATTTTCCTTGCTCAATTTCGGCTTTTCCATCTTCGGCTGACCGATGATTTCGATTTTTCTGATGGTACCGGCGGGAAAAAACATCACGCCCGTTTCGGTTTTCAAAGCGATGATTATTTCGTCATTGTTATAAATTTCGGCAGAGAGAACCGCAAAATTTCGATTGCGGCTGACGATTTCGTAAGTTCCTTCATAGAATTTATTGTTATCGTAAGTATCAACAAACCGAATCCGTGCGCCTTCGTTTGCCAGAAGGATTTCCGCAATGTTGTTGACGCGCTCGATTTCGCGCTTATCCGTCTGCGAAGCGAGCAGTTGCATCACTTTGACATTCGGCGAGGTCGAATAGCCCCAAACAGTGCCGAGCACGCCGATCGGCGCATTGGTCGTGTAAGCCCAGCCGTTTGAAATTTGCGCTTCGCCTTCGCGATATGTAAAAGCGTAACCGTTTTTGAAAACCGCGACGCGTTTGACATCGGGCGAAAATAAAGTTTGGGCACAAATCGCGTTGGCAAACAGACTGCAAACTAATAACAGGACAGACAGTTTTTGCATAGTTTTTCCTTAAATGAACTTATTAGCAAAGATGCGTCGAGATGGAAAATTAGTTGCACAAAGACCTAAAACAATCAAGCCGAAAGTTTTCGATAGGTCTTTTGCCGACAGAATTGAATGGGGATTGTTTTTTTGAATTGAATATGTTTTTGCTCAATATAAGCAGGTCAGCATTCTGTGACATAATGACATTGCGGAAACACGCTACGCTCGTAAGTGTGTTTCGCGGAAATACGCACGAAGTAAGTGTGTTTTGCGGAAACACGCTACGCTCGTAAGTGTGTTTCGCGCCCTTACGAGCGTAGCGGGCTTGCGGCATTATGTTACAAAACTTTTACTCATCTGCTTAAGTCAAGTTTGGCGTTCGCTTTTTGTTTGAGCCAGTCAAGCATTTGCTTACGGGCATCTTCCCATAAAGTAGAATGCGCAAAAACCTCAAGTTGTTTTTGTTTGGATTGACCTTCTTTGTAAGAATAGTCAACGGTTGAGGCTGATTTGGCTTCAATCACAAAACTGCACAGAGGTTGATTATTAGTTAGATCTACAATGAAGGTTTCGACCGTCGCTTTCCCCCCAGTATAAGTCTTTTCGTCCCGTGCGACGGGTTCGACCAAGTTTGTCACACGGTTTACGACCAGATAACGGTACGCTAACGCCGCCTTTAAACGTTCTTCCAAATCGTCGGCGCGGTAGTTCGCGGAAGGCGACATCGGATTCTTGGGTCCTGTCCACTGAATTCCACTTAGCAAGTCACTGCTAGGGCTAATATCCATTTTCGCGGTTGTGTCGGGATCCGAAAGCTGTTCAAACATCACCATCTCGGTGTTGTATTGTTTGGTTTTTTCATTGAATTCAATGGTCGGATTCATATCCACACAACTTTTCCCCGCGTGCTGACTGTCTTTCGCGGGCAGAGACTTGGCAATTGATTGGAACTGCTCTCTTTTCTTCTTAAAATCGCCCTCGTATTTCTTAAGAACATCAGAAACATTTGGACCGCAACCGATTTGGAAAATGAAAATAATCAGCAAGAACAGATAAGATATATTTTTCATAAATTTAGTTTGAAATATTACGATAAATTGGTGAATTTCTCAATAATAGATTAATGGATCCTACATAATTGTTTCGGAGCAATTGGCTGACAGAGCTTACCTTAAATCCTTCTGTAAAGCTCGACACCTTCCTTAAATTCAACCGCGATCTTACCTTCCGTTTCGGCGTAATCGAGATGCGCGATTGATTCGGAAATCGCTAAAAAACGGTGAACATTGTGGTCAAACGCATTTGGAAAGAGCTTTTGCGCCGCGTCGAAAGCCGTCACGCCTTGTTTGGAAACGAGCGAGATCACATTGCGCTGACGTTCGTCAATGGCGCGAACATAGCGGTTGAAAATCTCCTCGAAATCGTGAATCGGTTCGCCGTGTCCGCCGTACACAAGCGTCGGCGAATAGCTTCGGATCTTCGCCAGACTGACGAGATATTCCGCCAGAGACTTAAAACGTTTTTCCGCGTCAACCGGGTCGAGTGAAACGATCGGGTTCGGCGTGATGCGTTTCAGAACGCAATCGCCGACGATAATTGTCCGATTCGCTTCGCGGATAAACGAACACGAACCGGGCGTGTGTCCGGGCGTATGCAAAACTTTCAGTGTTCCGCTTGCAAATTCAAGCTCCATTTCGTCGCGCAGTGCGGAAAATTCGCCGTCGCTCAAAGCATCCGTGAGAAGCGAAATTTCCCCGTAAATTGACTGCATTTCCTGAAAAACCGAATCGGGAACTCCGGCGCGAAACATTAATTTGCGGTGTTCCGCGCGCGCCAGCCGACCGAAAAGATGTCCGGTCTCCCAACCGTGAACAAAAATTTCCGCATTTTTGGCTTCATCGCGGATTTGTTTGGCAAGCCCGCAATGGTCTTCGTGCGCGTGCGTCAGCACGATTCTTTGAATATCTTTAAACTCAACGCCGTGGCGTCGCAATTTTTCGCGCAAAGCGTCGCTTGCTTTTTTGGTTTTCGGCCCGACATCAATCAAGGTGAGCGGATCTTCCTTGATGAGATAAATATTGACATCGCCGACATAAAAAGGCGTTGGAACTGAAAGCGGAATGATTTTCATAAAATTTAGCCGTCAATAAGACGAATAACACGAATCAAAAAGAAAGCAAAATGTGGTTGGTTCGTTAAAATTTTGAGATTCGATCTTGCCGTAAATTGTAAATTTCCAAACAAATATTCGGTAAAGACTATATTGGTAAAACCAATTCGGGCGAATTATTGCGATAATCAGACATCTGTTATGTCAAAATTGCCGAAAATCATAATTTAAACTTTCCGAAACAAACATATTGAAAAAGTTAAGATTTGAAAGCGGAAGAAACAGTCGAAATTGGTTTCAAACCGTGTAAAAACAGCGGTTTTGGGGTTGAGTTTGAATCTTCGGAGAGCAGGGATTTTGGCGCGGGGAAACGGACAATTAAGCATCATAAAAAAAAGTAATATCTAAAATCACAAAAATCTTACATTAATGCTTGCCTTTCGGCGGTTTTTAGGATAAAAATTTCAAAGCATATCTAAAAAACTGTTAAAACAATCTGTCGGTTAAATTTTCAGAGTAATGGGCGTTCGTTAAAGCGTCTGACTTTATTTAGTTACAAAATTGAGTGCTGAGTTTGCCCCGAGCAACTTTTGTCTTTTCCCGACAGAGCCACAGAAAGAGTTTATTGTTAAGGAGAAAAAATTTTATGAAATCGTATCCTTTAAGGATTTCTACTATCGCCGAGCGAATTTTGATGTTAGCGATAGTAATGATTTTTAGCGTCAGCGCAATTTTTGCGCAGTCCCAAGTCAGCTCGGCGGATTTAAACGGAACGGTGGTTGACCCGAACGGCGCGGTCGTCGCGGGGGCAACCGTTACAGCGAAAGGTGCCTCGACAGGGATTTCGCGCACGGTCACGGCAAATGATGCCGGTGAGTATTCGCTGATCGGCTTACCGCCGGGCGAATATTCAGTCACGGTTGAAGCCGCGACATTTAAGAAGACGGTCATTTCGCCGGTCAAACTGACGGTCGGACAAAGTGCAACGTTAGAAATCAAACTCGAACTCGGACAACAAGACGTAACCGTCACGGTTTCGGGTAATTCGGTCGAACTGGTCGAAACGACGCGAACTTCGGTTGCGAATACGATCGATCAGCAACGAGTCGAAAATTTACCCACTAACGAACGCAGTGCGACCGGTTTCGCGCTAACGCTTTCAACTGTCGGACGCGACAACGGTCGGCCGATCGGTCCGGCGCCGACTTCCGGTTTGAACATCGGTGGACAGCGCGGACGTTCAACACAGGTTAATGTGGATGGCGCGGATTTTACGGATAATTCGGTCAATGCGTCACGCTCGACCGTTTCGCAGGAAGCCGTGCAGGAATATCAGATCTCGACAAATTCCTACACCGCCGAATTCGGACGCGCGACGGGCGGCGTTGTCAACGTCGTCACGAAACGCGGAACAAACGAATTTACCGGAAATGTTTTCGGATTTATTCGCGACAAAAGTATCCAATCCCGCAACGCTTTTTCACCGATTGCCAAGCCCGATTTTCGCCGCACCCAATATGGCGCTACGCTCGGCGGTCCGATAGTTAAAGACAAGGTCTTTTTCTTTGCGGCTTTTGAACGCCGTCAACGCGATGAATCGGGATTTTTTACAAGTAATGTCGTTGGTCTGGGAGCAAATGCGCTGACCAGTTCGGTCACGATCGGCGCGCCGATTTTGCCGTTCACACAAACTTTTAATCGTTTGACGGCCGCGCAAGCAGCGTATGCTAATGCCTTGTTGGGCGTGAGTCCGGCAACGGCAGTTCAATATCTTTATCTGGCGTCAAGCGGCGGTAACACGGCTTTGACCGGAAGCAATCCGCTGATCAGTGCCGGCGGCGCGATTCCGGCGGGACAGGTTGTCGGACAAAGATTTTTCTTGACCGGCGCACCGGTTCCGGTCGGCACGATTGGCGGCAACGGTCTGCCGATCGCCTTCCGTCCGCTTAATGATCTGCAAAGAGTTTTTCCGGTCACGGAACGCGCAAATTATTTTTCGGTGCGCGGCGACTACAACATCAATGATGATAATCAACTTTCGATTCGTCTTAGTCGAAACACTGGAAATTTAACCGGTATTCAGGTCGAATCACAAAACCAATCGCTCGGACAAAATGATTTTTCGCGAACGGGTATCACGGAAATCAAAGATACCTCATTTGGTATCGGATTGAATACGACGATCGGCGGCACAATGGCAAACGAATTTCGCTTCAGTTTCGGCAGACGCGATACGACTTTCAAATCGCAAAATGGCGAAGCCGTTGCTTTTAACATTTCCGGTACGGCGTTCATCGGACGCGAACTTTTCTCGCCGGTTGACCGCACGGAAAAACGTTTTCAATATGTTGATAACTTCAATTTAGTCTGGGGCAGTCATACTTTTAAATTCGGCGGCGATTTTAATTCGGTCGCAATTCCCGAAGCCGTCTTTGAATTAAACTTCGCCGGACTTTTTAATTTCGGTGAGTTTGCCGCCACAAATTTGGCGGCGTTTCCGACCGTCGGCGGTTTATCGCCGGGGGCTTTCACACCGGTTCAAAGTTATGGACTCGGTCTGCCTTCAATTTTTATTCAAGGCTTTAGTAACCGGACAAGTAAGATCAAAAATAAACCGATTGCCTTCTTCGGACAAGATTCGTGGAAGATCACGCCGCGCTTAAACATTAATTACGGCGTTCGCTACGATGTTGAATTTACAGAAACAATTGCGCCGGTTGCCTTCCGCGATCCGCTTTCAGGGATCAGCCTGACCGCCAACGACCTTTTGGCGGCGCAGGATGTGCTTGGTGTTCAGCAAGGTATTCCGCGCGATAACAATAACTTTGCACCGCGTTTCGGATTTGCCTTCGATATATTCGGCAACGGCAAAACCGTGCTTCGCGGCTCAATCGGTTTGTATTTTGACCATCCGCTTCTGGCGATCGCGTTTAACTCGGACATTGCCGATGCCGCGCAACAACAGCAATCGGTTTTGACAGCGGGCAGCCCGGCACCGACCGCGCTTTTTAATGCCTCGCAGGTTTTTCAGGGAACCGTTTGCGGGGTTGTCGGTTCTGTGCCGACAATTTGCGGTGCAGTTGTTACGCCCGGCGTTGCCGCATCTGCTCAATATCAATTCGGCAGACAGCGTTTCAACGATCAGACATTTACCGGATTCGGTGCGGTTCTGCCGTTCACGCTGCCGATCGCCAAGGATTTTCAATATGCCTCGGCAACCCAGGCAAATTTTTCACTTGAACGCCAATTGACAAAGGATATGTCAATGTCAGTTTCGTATATCTATGTCGGAGCACATCATCTTCCGCATCCGACCGATTTGAATACACCGAATTCGGCATTGCAGATTCAGAATTTCCAACGCTTTTTCGGCGGAGCATTACCGGCCAGCACACAGCAGGCAGTTGCTTTTTCGATTGCGACAACGGCACCCGGCACAGCTACCGGTGTCGGATGTTTCGTTGTGATTCCGGGCATCGTTGCTACTTGTCCGGGCGGCCGCGTGGTTGCTCCGGCTGTCGCTAACTTCTTCCGTCCGAATGCGCCGAACTACTTTTTGGCGGCGGCATTGACGGGCGGCGCAGTTTCGAAAGCGGTGCTTGATGCGCAAATCGCCGGGTCGCTTAGAACGCCGGGGCCGATTTCGCCGTTCGGTTCGGTCAACGCGCAGGTTTCGGATGGAAATTCGAGCTACAACGCGATGAATGTCGAACTGAAACGACGTTTTGCCAATAATTTTACGTTCCTGGCAAGCTATACGTGGTCGCATTCGATTGACGATTCTTCCGATTTGCAGACGTTGCTGATCGCTCAGGATGTCAGAAACTTCTCTGCGGAAAAAGCCGATTCATTGTTTGACCAACGGCATCGTTTCGTTTTTAGTGGTGTCTGGATCGCACCTGATGCGTGGAGAAGCGGCAATGGTTGGCAGAAATTCCTTTCGGATTTCACTGTTGCACCGATTATCGAGATTTCATCAGGTCGTCCGTTCAATCTGATCACTAATGTTGATGCAAACAATGACCAATCAACCCAAACCGACCGTCCGAGCATTAATTCGAATGGGACGCTTTGTGTACCGGGATCTCTGGGTTGCAGCACTCCGCTGATTACCAACGGACAGTTTTCAACCGGAAATGCCGGACGTAATTTGGGACTGACGCACGGCTTTATGTCGGTTGATCTGCGGATTTCGCGGGCGATAAGATTTGGCGAACGCTTCCGCATTGATTTGATCGCTGAAGGTTTCAACCTTTTCAATCGGTTCAATGAAGGTTCGGCGACACCGCTCTTTACAGATGTCAACGCATTTGGACAACGTGCCGGCAATGGTCGGTACTACAGTCGTTCAACGGCGGCTTTCGATCCGCGTCAATTCCAGTTTGGAGCCAAGTTCAGCTTCTAAACAAATGTTCTGAGTCCCGCCTTTAGGCGGCTATTCCTGCATCTGCGAACATTGCCAAGTGAACGCGGGACTCAAAACTTTCTTGAACTATTTGGAATGCCTCAGTAAAAAGTTACAGATAAAATCTGTGCTGAAAGAGCGGGCGCAGAGCGCACCTTCCAGACCTGAAATTGGTTTAATCAGGTCTTTTTTACCTTTAATTTGAGAAAAGATAAAAGAATATCAATCAAGTTACAGCAAATTTGAGGTCAGGAAGGTGCGCTCTGCGTCCGCATTTGTTGAAATATGAATTCCTAACTTTTGACTGAGGCATTACAACTTTTTTGCCGCAGAATTCATTGAACAAACAGAGAAGGTCTTCGCTCTGTGAAGTTCGATGATTTTTGTGGCAAAATTTATTTGTGGCGTTACTTTCCGACAAAATCAAACAAAAAGCACTCGATGTCGGTTTTCACAAAATCGGGATTGTTCGCGCCGCGCCTTTGTATGAGGAAGAAATTTATTTGCGCGAATGGCTTAAAAAAAACTATCACGGCGAGATGCTTTGGATGGAGCGCGAACCCGAAAAACGCGCCGATCCCAATTTGCTACTCCCCGAAGCAAAATCAATTATTGTCGTCGCGCTGAATTATTTCACGCCGTCCGAGCACGAAGAAGATCCGTCAAAAGGAAAAGTTTCGCGTTACGCGTGGGGCGACGATTATCACGACGTTTTAAAGGAAAACTTAGGCGAACTGCTCAGCTTTATAAAATCACTTGACGCGACGGCCGAAGGAAAGATCTGTGTTGACACGGCACCAATGATGGACAAAGCGTGGGCGGCGCGTGCCGGTCTCGGATGGATCGGCAAACATTCAAATTTAATTACAAAAGAATACGGCTCGTGGGTTTTTATCGGTGAAATTCTGCTCAATTTAGCACTTGAGTATGATACGGAAATCGTCTCTGACCATTGCGGAACCTGCACGGCGTGTCTCGATGCGTGTCCGACCGGGGCGATTGTCGCACCTTACACAGTTGATTCCCGAAAATGTTTGTCATACACTACTATCGAACTTCGCGCCCCGAACTTTCCCGATGAAATTATCAAAGACCTGAACGGCTGGCTTTACGGCTGTGATATTTGTCAGGATGTATGCCCTTGGAATCGTTTTGAAAAGCCGACCGACGAAATAAGATTTGAGCCGCGCGAGGGAAATATAACGGCGGATTTGGACGAAATTTTATCGCTCTCACCCGAAAAATACGCCGAAAAATTTCGCCGTAGCGCGATGAAACGAACAAAACTGGTCGGTTTGCAAAGAAACGCAACGGCTTTGAAAAAAAGCAACGAAAAATAACGGAGAGAGAAATGTTTTTAAGATTTACCAAAAAATTTTCACGTCCGAAAATCGGATTTGTGCTTGCCCTTTTAATGCTTTTTGCACCTGCTTTTATTGCCACCACGGTTGAAAGCGCCGGAGAAAAAGACGTCAAGGCGACACCCACACCGAAGAAAAAAGCGACCTCGACACCAAAAAAAGCGACGCAGGCGAAAACCAAACCGACACCGAAAAAAACTCCGACGAACGTTTCAAAATCGAAAACAACGACCAAAAACGTCAAGGCGCCAACCACATCGAAAAATAAAACCTCAACAAAGGTCACACCGAAAACCACGGCGAAAACGACTGTCAAAAATACAAAGACGGGAACCACAAAAAACTCAAAACCAACTTTGACGGCAAATAATAAAACGACCTCAAAAAATACGAAGAACGACAAAAACGCCAAAACAACCAAATCGACAACGGCGGATAAAAATAAAACAAAGCCGGCGACAACCAAAACAACCAAACCGACAACGCCGAAAACTACGGCGAAAACAAATACTGCTGGTAAAACGACTGATAAAACGACTGAAAAGAATTCCACCGAATTTCCGCAGATCATCGTCACGACTTTTTCTGTTCCGGTCAGAAGTCAGGCAAAATCGGACGCGCCAACTGTTTCAAACGTCAAACTCGGGACGGTTTTGCGCGTCACGGAAAAAAATCCGGCGTGGTATAAGGTTCAATATTCAGCGGGCGGCAAAACCTCGACGGGTTGGATCTCGGCTAATTCCGTCAACGATCTTAACGCTTCGGGTAAAACGGAAATTTACCATCAGATCGTCGAAAGAAACTATAAACCGCAAATGGATTTTGCGTCCGCAACGGAAATTTACGAGTTTTTATCAAAAGTTGATAAGGATCTCGATAGTTCCGACAAATCGGCGGATCTCGAATTAAAACGTCTATTGGTTTTGCGCTCGGCGTTGAAGAATATTCCGTTTGATAAAAAAGAAACGACGCCATTTAAAGAATTTATTAAAGCGCAGGAAAATGAGATCGTGTATAGCGAACCCTCGGGTACATGGCTTGTCGTTTCCAATCAATTTTGGGATTTACACAATAAATATAAAAAATCAACGGTTTCCGACACGATTGCGTGGGAAGCCGCCACAAATCCGTTGCCGGGCGAATGCGAAGGCTATGTCAATTGCTATCTTTTTGATCTGCGGATGCGTTTCGGCGAATATCTGAATCTGCACCCGAACGGCAAAAATGCGGCGGAAGCCTTGAAAAATGTTACCGATTATCTGTCGCCAATCGTCGCCGATTCACAGCAAAAAAAGATTTACAATGGTCCGACCGACGTTACCGACCGCGCTGAATTTAACAATCTGATCGCCGAACTTCGGACGATCATCGCCCGTTTGGGATTCGTCGAAAAAGAAAAAACACTTCAGCAGCTACGGCAAATCGCCGAAGCCTATCGCTAAGAATTTGGGATTG
>JANPDZ010000108.1:0-25170 GCA_031431735.1 Acidobacteriota bacterium
AAATCTCTGATTGGTGTAAAATGTGCCTCACTAAGGCTTTTTTTGGCATACATTCAAGAATGCCTTAGTAGTAGCTGATTTGTAAAAGTCAGCTACTTTATCTTTTTGTAAAAGTCCGCTACTTTATCTAAAGTCGAGTTCATATATTTATCGAGAAAATCGGCGACTTGCGGATAAAGGTCAAGCCGATTCTTGAGCTTGGCGATGCCGTGACCTTCGTCGTCGTAGAGTTTGTATTGGACAATTCCGCCTTTGTCACGGACGGCTTTGACGATCTGTTCGGCTTCGGTGTAGGGCACGCGCGGATCGTTTTTGCCCTGAATGACAAAGAGCGGACATTTTATTTTATCAACCTTGGCGAGCGGCGAAATCGAGCGCAGAAAATCAATGTCTTTGTCGAGCATTCCGTATTCGACCTCGCGCTGGCGGCGGCGATAACCCGAAGTATTTTTCAAGAAACTTTCCCAGTTCGCAATGCCGACCGTGCTGACCGCCGCCGCCCACAGATCGGGATACAGCGTGATCGCCGCGAGCGTCATATAACCGCCGTAGCTGCCGCCCATCACGGCAATGCGTTTCGCGTCTGCGCCGCCGTTTGTTTTTAACCATTCAACCGAATAAGCCAAATCTTTGACCGAATCTTCACGCAGACGCACGTCGTCAAGATGCGTAAAGGTTTTGCCGTAGCCGGTCGAACCGCGCACGTTGGTTGCAAGAATCGCGTAACCGCGTGAAAGATAATATTGATAAAGCGGATTAAAGCCGGGACGTTCCTGTCCTTCGGGTCCGCCGTGAACGCTAACGATAACTGGTAAATTGCTGGTGTTGGACGTAATCATTTTTCCGTCAGTTCCAATTGTTGCAGACATTGACATCGGACGTTTCGGAAGATAATACCAAGCCGGAATTTCGCGTCCGTCAAAACTTTTGAATTTAATCAATTTCGGTTCAACAAATGAATTTTGGTCAATTCCCGAGCGTTCGCTTTTGGTGATCTGCGTCAGTTTTTTACTTTCTAAATCATAAAGCCAGATGTCCGCGTTGTTTTTCGATGAATTGAACGAAAAGGCGAGAAACTTGCCGTTTGCGGAGAAATTCAAACCGCCGACCACGCCTTGGGCGGGAAGTTTGACCATTTCGGCTTTTTTATCAATCGTCGTGATCAGCGGTTTGCCGCCTGTTTCGTATTTCCGCAAATAAAGCTCGGAAAAACCTTCGCGGTTGAGCGCGTAAGCAATCTTATTGCCGTAGGTCAGCATTTCAATATCGTCAACGTCCCAATTCGTGTCGTCAACGATTCTAACCTCACGATTCGCGTCGCTCCAATCTTTGCCGGCGGCATTTTTCAAACGGATATTTGCCAAAGAGTAAAATTCGCGCTTGTCGTTATGGGCGAAAACTATTCCGTCGGCAACAAAATGAACTGCGCCGAATTGCGCCGAACCGGTGTGCGCAGTCAATAAAATTTCCTTTTTGCTTTCAACGTCAAAGAGATAAAGATTATTGTCGAGACTGAGTTCCGTTCCCGAACGCGAAACGACGATCTTGCGGCCGAAAGCGTCCGATGCGGCAAACGAATTCGAGCCGTCTTGTTGGTATAAAAGTTCTTCTTTACCGTCGGCAAGCGTCATTGAATAAACATCAAAAAACTGCGGATTGCGTTTATTTGACGAATAGTAAATCTTTGTCCCGTCTTCCGACCAACCGCCGAAATTATGACGCACTTTCGGCAGATTCGTCAGTTCTTTGATCCCGCTTCCGTCCGTCTTCATCCAAAAGAACTGCGTGTTTTCGTCGCCGCCTTTGGCTTTGCCGAAAACTACGCCGTCACCTTTCGGCGAAAATCGCACGAAACCGACATTATCGTCGTAATTCGTGATCTGCTTCGGCGCGCCCGACGGCAGATCAATCATCCAAACCTGCGAAGTCCCCGTCACATTCGTCAGATAAAACAGACGTTTGCCATCAGGCGCGAGGCTTGGCGAACCTGCCGAACGAATATTCAGATATTGCTGAATCGTGTATTTTTCCTGCGCGAACGCAAAGAAGACAAAAAGAAGGACAAAAAAGACAGACAGAAATTTTTTCATAAAAATAATCCTCGCCGAAATTTTTCTTGACGAGGATTATTATATTGATGGATGGTGTAATGGTAAATCGCTAAAGTTCTATTTTGTTACAAATGTCAGCGAATCCCGACGTAGAGCGAATACTTTGTCGCGCTGCCGAGTTCGTTGTGAACCGTAATGATGTAATCGTCGGTCGAGCGTAATTGAATAGAAGTTCCTCTGCCGATGTCGTTACCGCCGATGTCAACCCAAACTCTGCCGCTGCGTGAACTGACACGAACGGTCATCGTTTGTCCGCGTGATGCGCCCAAAACATAACTGCGGCTTTTGTAGCCCGACAAAGTGCCGGAAACGGTCGCCGATGTCCGACCACGCGCAAAACGAACCCGCGTTTGCGAAAAGACGGCCGAATCCGTCATTCCGATGATCATCAAAACCGCAAAACTTTTGATGATCAGACTTTTAACTATCAAACTTAATTTTCTTTTCATTCATTTTCTCCTTTTTAATTGCCAAACTCCTGGCCATTATACAATGCGGATTTTTTTAACAAAAGAGGTCAAAGTATTTTACCGGATAGCTTTTTACAATAATTATTTTCGGTTTCCTCACAATAAAAAAAGCCGGACGATAACGTTCGGCTTTTTTATCTTAAATTGAATTTGGCGAATTAACCGGCGCGGATCTTTCTGCCGACGAGCAGAATATGATTGAGCCGGAAGCGTTTTTGTTTGGCGATCGTTTCATCTTTTTCCAAAACTTCGTAGTCGAAAGCGTAATTATAATGACCGGTCGAGAGCTTTTTGCAAATATCTTCGGGCAGATGAAACAGAAAAGCGTCGGCGTAATGTCCCAGACTTTCATCGGCAAACCCGATCTGTTCTTCCAACTGGTTTTCCAAAAAAACGGGAACATTTTCGACCGTTTCGCAAAAATTATAAATATCGCCCAAGACGTTGCGGCGTTTGATTGCTAAAGGACTATATGCCATAAAAACAGTTTAGCACGTTTTCGGAAATTTAGGCGGGAAAATTGGTGAATTAACGAAAAAACCTTGCAGGAAATTACAGACCTTTTTAATTTTGGCGCGTCCGCACACGAGTTTTGATAATTGCTGCCCGATTTCCGAAAGTTGCTAACCGATTTCGCAGAAATGCTGTCGAGTTTATACGTTTGCTAACCGATTTTGCACAAATGCTAACCGATTTCGCACAACCGCTAATCGCTTTTGCACAGCCGCTAACCGATTTCGCGCGTCCGCTGTCGAGTTTGCACATCCGCTAATCAATTTCGTATCTCCGCCATCGAGTTTCGACATTCGCTTTGCCGTTAATCGCAGTTTTCCTCAATCAATTGCCGGAAATTCTTTGCAAACGGCGATTCGATCGCTTCAAAAATCGCAACCGCTTCCTTCCACAAACCGCAAGCCTTTTCCTTTTCGCCTAAACTGTCGTAAGCATTTCCCAGACTGTCTAAACTTGCGCCTTCACCCAAACGGTCGCCGATCTCGCGTGAAATATTCAAAGATTGCTCGTGATATTCAATCGCTTTTCGACGCTTAGATATTGAACTGAAAAAATCTCCTAATTCCTTTAAAAGTCGGGCTTCCGTTTTTTTATTTCGCCTTTCCTGATGCAAGCCTTGATATTCTGCCAAAAGACTTTCAAGCGTTTCGATTTTTTTAAGTTTTTCGGCAATCGGAAGCGATGTGATTTCAAGCGAATCGGAAGAAAAACTTTGAAAAATCTGTTCGGTAACTTTTTCAGGCGTTGACGAGAAATAAAATGTTCCCGATCTGACGGAGAAGAAATCGGGTGCGTGGCGCGTTATTTTGACGAGAGCGTATTCGGGCAGCCATAGAAAGAGCGGGCACGAAAAATATTTCCTGAAGCTGTCGCGCGAGATGTTGAGATTATAGATGACGGCGTTTTCGTCGCCTTTGCCGTCGCTCGAAATTGAGTATTCGAGACCTTGTATGAAAACGGCTTCGCAATCGGCATCTAATTTTTCTTTTTGAATCTCGGCTAAAAGATCGGTGATCCGGCGTTTGAATTTGACGACCTTGATCTTTTGCCTTTCAGAGATTTTTTTATCTCGCCGATCCGTTCATTTTGTTTCGGAACTTGATTACAACAGACGAAATAAAGAAAATGTTTCTTTGAAAAACGAACGGCACGCACCAAACGGCGAAATTCTTTTTCGTCGTCGTATTTCTCGAAATCTTCCGCAATGCCGTGTTCGGGTTGCACTATGTTTTATTGTTGAGCGGCTTGCAATCGTTTGACCGCATCCTGAAATTTGATCGTCAGACGAATCGCCGGATTGACCGCATACCAGACATCATCGTCGGTTTCCGTTTCGTCGCCGTTCATATATTCCAAAATCGCCAGACTTTCGAGCATTTTGGAATAATCGTCGTCGCCGTTTTCGATCTGCCGGCTTGAAGATAATTCGAGCTTCGCCAGTTTCTCCTAATATTCTTCCCTTACAGACGCGGCAAATCCGCGAACTTCTTCCTTGACGCTTTCGCGCGCCGCACGGAAATCAATCGGCAGTTCGTCAACCGAGATCGAGGCTTCCTGAATAAATCTGACGAGCGAACGAATATGTCCGCCGCAATATTTGATCAAATAAGCGAGCGCGTCCGTTTCAAAAACTTTTTCAAGCGTCGTTCCCGTATGATTCAGACGCTTTGTGATTATTTCGAGCAATCCCTGTTCGCCGACGGCGAAAGGTTCGTCAAATTTGCCGCGCTTATGAACTTTGACCATCGGCAGAACAAAAACATTATTGCCGTAAAGCTGCGGAAGCTGTGTGCAGTAATGCGAACGATAAAGCGATAAGGGAACCGTGTAAATTACATTCGTGACGATTCCCGTCATCTGTTCAACGCGATCAATAAACAGTTTTTTCGTAGCTGATTAGGTCTTTGGCTTTTGGTTTTTGGTTTTTGGTTTTATTTAATGTCAACCCTTTGATTTTCAATCGAGACACTGAAAAATAAGCGGATTGGTGAGAAATTCATTACCAATCGGCAATTTCTTTCAAAAACCAAAAAACCAAAAAACCAAAATCCGCGTGAATCCGCTTAATCCGTGTTCGTCCGCGTCCCATTTCTTAAATTCTTTCTACCGCAAATGCTTCCGCAAAAACGAAACGATCTTATAGCCGTCAATATAAACCCACGGTTTTTCGCCGAGAGTGTAATGTCCGCAAGGGATTTTTGCTTTGTCGTGTGCAATGCCGTGATCGCGCAGCGCGCGCATCATATCGCGCGAAAGATCTACGGGAAATGTCAGGTCGTAAAGTGTGTAAATATAGCGCTGCGGGCGCGGCGCAAGGCGCGCGAGCTTGTCCATATAAGCCATCGGCGAGATCGGCAGCCAATATTCGCGCAATTCGTCGAGCGCAATATTATTTTGCAAACCTTCTTTGACGTGAAAGGTCGAAAGACCTTGCCAGACGACGTCCGCCACGTAGCCCGAAACGTGATTGAAGCATCCGGCGTCAATCTGCAAATCGTGAACGAACGCGAAAAATCCGACGCAAGAACCGATGCTCGTGCCGATCAGTCCGATCTTTTCGTAGCCTTGTGCTTTCAGCCATCTTACGGCAGAACGCGTATCAACGACCGATTGCCGCAGCGATTGAAGAGTTTGTCCGACATTCGGTGCGACCAGATAATCGGCGCGTTCCAGTTCGGGCGGCATTCTCGTTTCGTGATACGGCAAGGTCACGCGCAAAGCCGACATTCCGAAACGATTGAACATCTTGCAAAGGTCAAAATAAGTTCCCGCCTTGGCGTTCCAGTGCGGCAGCACGACGACCGCCGATTTTTTATTGTTTTCAACTGGGAAATAATGCGCTTGAACCGTATTGTTTTCCGGCGAAAAGGTTTTAATTCCACTCGTCCACGTTAAAGTTTTGAGTCCCGTCTTTAGACGGCTTTCTTCGCGTAGGGAAGCCGCCTTAAGGCGGGACTCAGAACTTAATTCATAATCCGAAATTTCCGGCGAACAGAAAAATTCGTCGCTCGCGGCGATCGTCCGGCGGGAATATTCGCGGAAAAATTCGTGCGGATCAGCGCCGTTCGCGGTTTCGTCCACAAACTCCATTCCCCAACCGAATTCGCGCACGACGCGATTGTTGTCGCGCATCGCGTGTTCACGTTCGCGCTTGTGCATATAGCGTTTGAGCATAAGGTTTAATGGTAGAGAAATGAGTTGCGGGTTTCAAGTCTCAAGTTCCAAGTTAAGAATGAAAATTTGGAACTTGGAACCTGGAATCTGGAATTTGAAACTATTGAGCCGTGTTGGCGTTCGCCGTTTGCAAAACCTTTTCGTAAAACGCGATATATTGCGGAATGATTTTCTCGGAACTGTAGCGGGAAATGGACAATTGACGTCCGCGTTTGCCGAATGCACGGCGCAGTTCGTCGTCATTTAAGAGTTTCAAAACATCGTCGCTCATTTTTTCAATGTCGCCGACGTCGCTCATAAATCCGGTTTCGCCGTCTGTCACGACTTCGGGAATGCCGCCAACGCGTGAAGCGACGACCGGAACTTCGCAGGCTTGCGCTTCGAGCGCGGCGAGTCCGAACGATTCGAGTTCCGACGGCAACAGCGAAACATCCGCGACACCCAAATAATCAGCGATCTTCGGCTGTTTGCCGACAAACGTAACTTTTTCTAAAATATTCAGCGTCCGTGCGCGGTGATGCACGGCCGAATATTCCGGGCCGTCGCCGACCATAATTAACCGTGCATTGCCGCCTTTCTGCAACACTTTTGCTAATATTTCGACGCAATCAATCGGGCGTTTGACGGCGCGGAAATTGGAAAGATGAACAAGAATTTTTTCACCGTTCGGCGCAAGTTCCGCGCGGAGCGGTGAATCGTCGAGTTTACGATAATGTGTCGGGCAGATAAAATTCGGAATGACCTCGATCTCGTCAAAGTCAAAAGTTTCGATCGTCGCCTGTTTTAAGAATTTTGAAACGGCCGTCACGCCGTCCGATTGCTGCAAGCCGTAACGCGTGATTGGCAGATACGAACGATCCGCGCCGACCAAAGTGATGTCCGTGCCGTGAAGCGTCGTAATGACGGGCACATAGCGTTTTTGTTTGATTGATTCACGCGCTAAGATCGCCGAGATTGAATGCGGGATCGCGTAATGAACGTGGAGCAGATCGAGTTTTTCCGAACGCGCGACGGTCGCCATTTTGGTCGCCAAAGCCAAATCATAAGGCTGATGTTCAAAGAGCGGATACGACATCATTTCGACCTCGTGAAACTGCACGTGATCGCTAAGTTCGACGAGCCGCGTCGGCAAACTCGACGAGATAAAATGGACGTAATGTCCGCGCGCGGCAAGCTCGCGCCCGAGCTCCGAACCGACAATTCCGCTACCGCCGTAAGATGGATAAACCGTGATTCCGATGTTCATACTTTCGTCAATCGTAAATGGTCAATCATCAATAGTAAAGTCTTTGGCAAGGTTTTGAGTCCCGCCTTCAGGCGGCAATTCTTTCATTAGCAAAAGTTGCCGCCTGAAGACGGGACTCAAAACTTTTAGCTAACAACTTCCTTCAAGATAAATTCGTCCGGGTCAACAACGATTCTTTTCGGTTTTGCGCTTTTTACCTTGACGGTCGTTTCCTTGTCGGTTGGTGTTATCGTTACGCGCTGCGCGCCTTTATTGGTGATGATTTCGATTGTCATGGGTTGCAGAAAAGCATCGTCCGTTTGAAGCTGCTTAATCGTGATTTCAAGCGATGTTTTGCCCGTCTGTTTCCACGATGTTTGATAGATCGGATGTCCGGCTTTGTAGATCCAACGCTCAAAAAACTCCTTCAAATCTTTCCCCGAAGATTTTTCGAGCGCGTCGCGCAGATCGGAAGTCGTCGCGGTTGATTCTTTGTGCGCGTTATAATAATCCTTCAAACCGTCGAAAAACGCTTTGTCGCCCAAAAGTCCGCGCAAATTATGGAGAACCCAGCCGCCTTTTTCGTAATTGTTCGGTGTCAGCAGATCGAAAAGTTTTTCGGTTTCCGTGTCGTAAATCGGTGTGCGGCGCGTTTTTTCGTATTTCAGATAGCTTTTCGCGTTTTCGCGCATATAGGCGCGAAAACGTAGTTTTCCTTCGTTCTTTTCGAGAAAGATTCCCGCGAAATAGGTCGCAAAACCCTCGCTCAGCCAAAGATCTGCCCACGTTGCTTCCGTCACTGAATCGCCGAACCATTGATGCGCGATCTCGTGCGCGATGACTTCTTCGACGCCATTGGGGATGTTATATCTTTGACTTCGCGGTTTTGCCGTCAAAAAATTCTGAAAAAGCGTCGGCGTAAAAACGATCGTGTTCGCGTTTTCCATTCCGCCGAATTTCGTCGCGCCGATGATCAGCGCGAGTTTTCCATACGGATAAGGTGCGATCAGATTGCTGAACGTCAGCACGGACGGCGCGGCGGGCGAAAAGCCTTGTTCGGCAAATCGGCGGTCAGATTGCGGAACGTAATAAGAAATCGGCACGCTTGCGTTTGTTTTCAGTGTCGCATTCGCAAATTGCCCGACGGCGACGACCATATTGTATGGCGAAACAGGTTTGCTTTCGTTGTAAACCCACGTTTTTGTCGTGTCGGGATTGGTTTTTGACGATTCCAGAATTCCGTTGGCGACGACCAAATTATTTGACGAAGCGGTGACGGTAAATCTTACAGACGCTTTTGCCGACGGATGATCAAGACACGGAATCCAATGGTGAACGCGGTCTGCCCAATTATCGCCGACGGCAGACGGATTTCCGTCGCGGTCTTTGGTCAGAATCAAACCGTCTTGGGGAACGCCCGAATAGGTGACGGAAATATTCAGCTTTTGGTCTTTGGTTGCGGGTTGCGTCAAATAAACGTCCAATTTTTCGTTCGTTTGGGCAAAACGCGCCGCCGCATTATCAACCTTGACCGCGCTGACCGGCATCGTCCCGAAATCGAAATCAATCTTTGTCACTTCCGGTTGACGAATCAAGATCGTCACGTCGGTTGTCGCCGAATTGATTTGCGAAAGGCTCGAATCAAACGCAAGTTTGACGTCAAAATGAAGCGGCTGCCACGATTCGATCAGACGCTCGCGCCGTTGGGCTTGGGCAGATAAAATCAGGCAAAGAACGAATGAGCCGAGAAAGACAGTGTGCGAAAAGCGTTGAAAACGAGATTTAAGCGTTTTGTTCATAAATTTTCTCAAAATTATTTCGGGGTGAGAAATGACCAGTAGTCGGAGACAATTATTATGAGTTAAGAAAAACTACTGAAATAATTGATATTTGATAATGGATAATTGATAAATGCTCGTGACGAGGGAGATTTTTATCAATTATTAATTTTCAATTATCCATTATTTCAGTGGTTTTACCTTTTATTAAAAGTATCCGAATAGTTAGGTCTAGATAAAGCGAAATCCATCACTCACACACATCTTTCACCTATTCCGAAAGATAAATATTTACCTTTTCTTTCTGACATAATAAACGATTCCGCTGTGATCGTCGGTAAAAAGAAACGAATCTTCCCTCAATTTCATAATGTCGCAAGGTCGTCCGACGACCCGTTTGCCCTGTAGAAAGCCGTTCATAAAATCCTGCAATTTCGCGCCTTTTCGCATAATAACGATTCGATAACCTTTTGCCAGATTTTTATTGGTCGAGCCGTGAAGCGAGACGAGAAACGAATTTTTCAAAAGCGCGTCCGGCGTGTCTTCGTCAAAATAATCAAAACCGAGCGCGGACGAATGCGCCGGAAAATAGCCATAAGACGCGGGAACATTCGCGCAGGACTTCAAACGCTTGGTCGGCTTTTTCAGATCATTGGGCGGCGTCGTATCGCGGAAAACCTTGCCGTTTGATTGATAACACGATGCCCAACCGTAATCCGCTCCGTCTTTGAGCGCGTAGAATGTTTCGTCGGGTTTATCTAATCCGAGATGGTCGGAGCCTTGGTTGGTCGCGAACAGACCATTTGCCACCCATTTTAGCCCGACCGCGTTACGCAAACCGCGCGCGAAATAGCGTTGTTTGCTGCCGTCCGGATTCATTTCCATAATGGTTGCGCGCTCCTTTTCCGTTTCGTCGCAGGCATTGCAGGATGAGCCGACCGAAATATAAAGTTTGCCGTTCGGCGCAAAGGCAATCGTCCGTGTCAGATGCCAGCCGCCGTATTTGTAACTCAAACCGTAATCGGGAAACTTCGCTAAAATTTGCGGTTTCGTGTCGCCCGGTTTTGTTTCGCCCTGTGTAAATTTGCGGCGCGTCAGTTTGTCGGTTTCGGCGAGGTAAAACCAATCTTGCCCGTTTTCATCCGTGTAAAACTGGACGCTGTTCGGGTTTTTAAGATTTGTTAAATAAGGAATGACTTTGCCGAATTTCCCTGTTTGCTCGTCGAACGCATCGAGAATATAAACCGATCCTTTTTTATTATCTGTCAGATCAAACATATCCGTCACGAAAATTCGTTCGTCGGGCGATTTGGCGAAAAACCGGACGCGTTTCAGACCTTCGACGGCGGGAATTATTTCGTAATCGGCGGGCAGATTCAGATTAAAAGTTTTGCCGTTTTTTAGGCTGATCTTATGCGGCGTGAGTTTTGTTTGGGAAAATGTTTGGAAGGTAAAAAATACGGAAAATAAACAAAAAAGCAGCAAATTTCGGGCAAGAATTTTATTGATCGGCATCGGTTTTCTCCAGGTGTTATGAAAAGAGTTTAGCCGATAATCGGTTTTCAATCCAGATAGGTTTGGCGGTCGCGATGAACAAAAATAAATTTAAGGATCGTTTAGAGGCGGTCTGTGACCGCTGTTTGTCGAGTCCGATTAAAATCCGGCGGTCACAGACCGTCTCTAAACGACGATTTTAGTTTTATGTAATTTTGTCCGATCACTTATGTATAAACGCAAGAAATTTGTGTAAAATTAGGTCAGAAATTTTTAGAAACAGGAGAAACTTATATGGATTACGGCAAATTTCGGGTGGATGAAGACAAAAAACTGAGTCTTAAAGATCACAAAACCGATTTTACGGGCGATTATAAAGATAAAACGGAAGCGGTCAAAGATCTGGAAAAAAATGTTGCGCGATTGGCGGAATTGCAAGATATTCTTTACGCGCAAAATGTTCACGCTTTGCTGATAATTTTTCAGGCGATGGACGCCGCCGGCAAAGACGGTGCGATCAAACACGTGATGTCGGGTTTGAATCCGCAAGGTTGTCAGGTTTTTTCCTTCAAACAGCCGTCGTCGGAAGAATTAGATCACGATTATCTCTGGCGCTGCGCGAAATCCACACCCGAACGCGGAAGATTGGGAATTTTTAACCGGTCGTATTATGAAGAGGTTCTGGTCGTCCGCGTTCACCCGGAAATTCTGCAAAGCCAACAACTTCCCAAAGATGTCAAAAACGACAAAAACATCTGGAAAAAACGTTTTAACCAGATTAGTAATTTTGAAGATCACTTGGCGGAAAACGGCGTTCACGTCATCAAATTCTTCCTCAATGTTTCCAAAGAAGAACAAAAAGCGCGTTTCCTCGCGCGCATTGCCGAACCCGAAAAGAACTGGAAATTTTCCGCGTTCGATGCCAAGGAACGCGCCTTTTGGGACGAATATATGAAGGCGTATGAAGAAGCAATGGAAGCGACTTCGACCGAGAAATCGCCGTGGTATATCATTCCGGCGGACAAAAAATGGTTCACCCGCGTCGCCGTTTCCGAGATCATCATCAAAAAACTCGAATCGCTAAATTTGCATTATCCGGTCGTCACCGAAGCGCACAAGCAAGATTTATTGAAAGCGAAAGAATTGCTCGAAAGCGAAATTTAAACTATTACGTAAATTCGACGCGGTCGTAAATATCGGTGAGATTTAGCGTTGCGTCTATTGTTTCAATCGTTAAACTTGCTTGCAAGCCGTGGTATTCCCGCAAAACCCAACTTCCGTCCGGTTGTTTTGTGTAATGCTCGACGAGCGGCGCGTTTTGCGAAACCAGAAGATAATCCGCCAAGGTCGGATTCCACATTCGATAGCGGATAAATTTTTCGCCGCGGTCGAAACTTTCAGTTGATTCGGAGAGAACCTCGACAATGATTTGCGGATTTACGATGACATCTTCGTGTTTGTCGTGATATTGCGGCTGTCCGCAAATGACGACCAGATCGGGATACGAAAACATTCCTTTGGGCGAGGAAGTTTTTTGTGATGCCGCGCCACTTAAAACTTTGGTGTCTTTGATGCGTCCGCGACAATTTGTTCCTTTCATCTGGTTTCCGAAAATTACAGCCACATTCATCGAAATGTCGCCGTGTGCGCCGTGCGCGCCCGCCATTAGATAAATTTCACCGTCGAGATATTCGTAGCGTTCATCGGTTTCACGGTCAATTTCCAAATATTCTTCAAAAGTATATGAAGGTTTTGTTTTCGGTTTGGCTAATCCCATAGTGTTATAATTTTACATTAAACCTCGCTCAAAACGACGACTTCGGCGCGGCGTTTGGCTTCGTCGAGAAAGGTCTCGATCGAGCGGGCAACTTTTTCTTCGGTCAGAATGCGGTCAATCTCGGCGCGTTTTTCGTTAAAGGTCGGCACCAGCAGACCGGGAAATCGCTTGCGAAAATCGGGCGTGAAAACTTCGCGGTAATATTTCGTTTCGTCTTCTGGCGTGATGACGACAAAAGAACGGAAACGAAAATCGAGATATTTTTCGATCCTCACGCGCTGCGCCATCATCCGCACAAAATTATCGTCTTTGACCGATTCGAAACCGACGATGCGAAGCCGTTTTTCAAATTCGGCGGTTGACGGGAAAAGTTCCAGCACGCGATTTATTTCCGCCTTGATTTCCGCATCGTTCGGCGGATCTTGCGGCAATCTTTCAGATTCAATCGCGATCAGACGCTGGTTGATGAGCAGTTGCAGAGCGCGATTCAGATCTTCGGAATTCGGCGGCGTGATCGAAATATTCGGCTGGAGAGCAAGCTGCCAAAGCAAATCGGAATAGGTAATCAGTTCGGGTTTGCCAACGCCGTCGTCAACCGTCGCGACCGTTTTGTCAACAATTTCCTGCGCTTTGATTTTGGGCGCAGCGAAATAGAAAATCGGCATCAGCAAAATCAGCATCAGCGAAAATTTCTTTATCTCCCGGCAATTCTTTTTCATATGTCTTTTTTGATTTTCGTTCTATTGACGATAACTGTCAAATATATTGTGGTTTAACTTGTTAAAACTATTGACAAAATGTTTAAAATCCTATTTAATTTAATAGGAAGTTTTTATAAAACTTGCCAATTCTCGAAATCCAACCGACCTCTTTCAGATGACAAATGTTTGGGAAAGTTTGTCAGATTGAAATTAAAACAGAAATGTTAGCCCCGAAAACGATAAAAAGCGCGTCAAAATCTTTCTCTGCGGTCAGGAAAGAGACGGACGCCTTATCCAATTTAAAATTCATCACCGAACTCGGACGCAGTTTGCTGGTCACGGTTCACCCGAAAAAAGTTGCTTCGCGCGTGGCGGAAGCAATCTGTCTTGAAACGCGTGCGAAAACTTGTGCGGTCGTTGTCGAACTCGAACAAATCGGTTTGGTGAGCAGCACTTTTGCGTCTGAAAATAGCGAAACAAAACAAAATTTTCTGCATTATCGAAAATTCAAAAAATGGCTCGAATTTCTGCCGCCGCAGATTTCGGTTTGGACTGAAACGGAAGCGAAATTTTTGCTCAAAGACAAAACGCACGGTTTTGAATATGTTTCGCCCTTGCATATTAACGGCGTGGTCAAAGGTGCGGTCGTGGTTGGATTTGCCGCGAAAAAGGATTGCAGCGAAATTGCCAAAAGATTGATTGATGCGGCGGCGCAGATGGCGGCGATGAGCATCAATCTTTCGGCGCATTACGAATCGGCGATCAATACTTCGATCAATGCAGCGCGCGAAGAACACCGCAAATTTACCGAATCGGTTTTAGATGCGCTACCCGTTTCGATTTATGTGATCGATCGCGATTATCAAATCGTCACGTGGAACCGGCATCGGGAAATTGGCACGCAGGGAATGCCGCGCGAAGCGGTTATCGGGCGCAATGTTTTTCAGGTTTTCGCCAAATATTCGCAAGGCAGATTAAAACAGGAATTTGAACGTGCTTTTCGCACCGGAAACATTGAACGCATCGAACAGCAAACCGTTGACCAAAGCGGCGCGACACAGCACTGGATGGTCAGCAAAATTCCGATGCGCGACGAGCGAACGGGCGAAGTGATGCACGTCATCACGGTCGGCGAGGACGTAACAATGCGCGTCGAAGCGATTCACGCGGCCGGTCGCGCCGAAAAATTGGCGGCGGTCGGGCGGCTCGCTTCGGGCGTCGTTCACGAAATAAATAATCCGCTGGCGACGATTTCGGCGTGTGCCGAATCGCTCGAATCAAGGGTCGAAGAAGGCGCGTTCGGCGCGTCGCCCGAGGTTGACGATCTGCACGAATATCTCGGTCTGATCCGGAGCGAAGCGTTTCGTTGTAAAGCGATTACCAATGGTTTGCTTGATTTCAGCCGCGTGCGGACAAGCAATCGTTTGATGATTGACGTTGCCGAACTCATCAAATCTTCGGCAAATCTGATCGCGCATCAAAGACGCGGCAACGACATTAATATCAAGTTCGATCTGAGCGTTGATCTGCCGCAGATCAACGCCGACGGCGGACAAATTCAGCAAGCGATAATCGCGCTGGCTGCGAACGCGGTTGATGCGATGCCCAATGGCGGAACACTTACATTCCGCACATCTTCGGCAAACAATCGGGTAGTTATCGAAATACAGGATTCGGGAATCGGCATTGCATCGGAAAATTTGTCAAAGGTCTTCGAGCCTTTCTTTACGACCAAAGAGGTCGGCAAAGGAACCGGACTCGGGTTAGCCGTTTGTTACGGCATCATTACCGAACACGGCGGACGCCTCGCAGTGCGCTCAAACATCGGTGTCGGAACAACCTTCACAATTTATCTTCCAATCCAGAAACAATGGTGAGTAGAGAGTGGAGAGTGGAGAGTGGAGAGTAAAAAAGTATAAATATTGGAGAATAATATGGCGGGATTTAAGAAGTTTGAGGAAATACAGGCTTGGCAGAAAGCGCGAAAAGCGACGAAACGAGTTTATGAAATTACTTCGGACGGCAAGTTTGCCAAAGATTTTGGCTTACGCGACCAAATTCGCCGTGCTTCGGTTTCCGTAATGGCTAATATCGCGGAAGGGCAGGGCAGATACTCAAATAAAGAGTTTGCCAATTTTCTCAATATCGCGCATGGCTCGCTTGCCGAAACACAGTCACACTTATATATTGCGCTTGATTTGGAATATTTTAATCAAGCCAACTTTACCGAGCTTTACGATTTATTAGACGAAGTTGCCAGAATGACAATGAGTTTAATGAAACATTTACGAACTTAAATTCTAAAACTCTCCACTCTCCACTCTTTACTCTCCACTTAAATAAAAATATGGCAAAACTTTTAGTAGTTGATGATGAAAGCAATCTGCGTCTGGTCGTGCAAAAGGAACTGAGCCGGCAAGGACACGATGTTGAAACGGCGGCGGACGGCGAAGCGGCCTGGGAATTGCTCGAACACGAAGAGTTTGATGTCGTGCTGTGCGACATAAATATGCCGCGTCTCGACGGCATCGGATTGCTGCGCCGTCTACGCGAAAAAACGCAAAATCCGCCCGAAGTGATTATGCTGACCGGACAAGCGACGGTCGAATCCGCGATTGAGGCGATGAAGCTCGGCGCGTATGATTATCTGACGAAACCTTACCGCATTACCGAACTCGCCGTTCTCGTTCAGCAAGCTTCCGAAAAACAAAGACTCAAAATAGATAATCAAAGACTTCGCGCCCAGATCGAGCGGACGCATCAAAGTTTGCCTGAAATAGTTGCCGAATCGCCGCAGATGAAGGAAGTTTTGCGGCTCGTTCAGCGCGTTTCGATGTCCGATACGTCCGTGCTGATAACGGGCGAATCCGGCACGGGAAAAGAACTTATCGCACAAGCATTGCATCGCCTGAGCCGCCGCAATGAAAAGACATTTATTGATTTAAACTGCGCGGCTTTGCAGGACAATCTGCTCGAATCGGAACTTTTCGGACACGAAGCCGGAGCATTTTCGGGGGCTCGCGGACGCAAACTCGGACTATTTGAGATTGCCGACGGCGGTTCGCTTTTTCTTGATGAAATTATGGAAATGCCGATGCAGCTTCAATCAAAACTGCTTCGTGCACTCGAAACAAAATCCTTCTTCCGCGTCGGCGGCGTGAAAAAAGTCGAGGTTGATGTTCGTCTGGTTGCCGCGACCAATCGCCATATAAAAAAGGCGGTTGCCGACGGAGTTTTTCGCGCCGATCTGCTTTACCGTATCAACAGTTTCGAGATCAATATTCCGCCGCTTCGCGAACGGCGCGAAGACATCGAACCGCTTGCCCGGCACATTTTGCATAAGATTGCCGGGGTTAATGCGCCGGAAATCGCGCCGCAGGCGATTGACGCGCTGTGTTCTTTTCATTGGTCGGGAAATGTCAGACAACTGAAAAATTGTTTGGAACGCGCTGTGTTGCTTGCCGATAACGGCAGAATTACGATGAAGGAATTGCCGCCCGAAGTCATCTATAAAATGAACGAACCGAGCGTTTCGGTCAGTTACAACGAGCCAAGCGAAATGTCGGTCAATTCATTTCAAAACGCTTCGCCGACTGCCTTAAGAGATGTCGAAAAACAGCAAATCATCGGCGCGCTCGAAAAAACAGGCTGGCATCGCGGCAAAACAGCGGAGCTTCTCGGCATTTCGTCCTCGACGCTTTATCGCCGTCTGCGCGAATACGATTTGGAAACACGGTAAAAAGGTTTCAAGTTCCAAGTTCCAAGTTCCAAGTTAAAAGACAAATCTAATACGCTTTTCAATAATGTGCATTAGCTGTCTGCAATAAGTCAGAACAGCGAGCGGTCGCGACCTGTTAAATGTTATTGATAAACAAAAGCGTCGCGACCGCTCAGGGTTCTGACTTATTGCATAGTTTTTAAGTGAAAACCGTATAACTTGAAACTTGGAACTATTAGAAAAAGTATGAAAGATATTAAACCGCTACTTTTTATCGTTATCGTTCTTGTTTTGACCGCGATCTCGGCGTATCCGCAGCGCAAATTCGGCGGTCGGGTCATCGAAGTGATTGACGGCAAAACCTGTGTCATTCAGATGGGGAGCGGAAAATTGACCGCCGTTTTGCAATACATCGAAATTCCCGAACCCGAACAGCCGCTTTACGGGATGGTTAAGGATCATTTACAAGCACTGATTCTCGATAAACCGGTCGAATTTCTGCCACGCGGCGTGATGAAAGATAAAACCGTCGGACAACTTCTTGTGAAAGGCGTTGATGTCAGCCAACAGATGCTCCGCGACGGCGCGGCGTGGTATTCGATCCCCGAAAAAAGCGGGCAGAACGAAGCGGAAGGTTTGAGCTATCAAGACAACGAAATACAGGCAAAGAAGGAAAACCGTGGCGTTTGGGGCGTTCCCGATCTCAAACCGTCGTGGGAATATCGCGCTGAAAAAGAGGCTTTGCGGCAACAGCAGGAAAAAGAAGCGATCGAGCGGATGAAGTTTGTCAGAGAGTTGCAGAAACAAAACAGACCAGTGGTTCAGCGTCAACAGAGCGTTCCGCAAGTTGAAATGTGGGCGGATGTCAGCGGAGGCAACAACAGTTTTGACCAGCCGATGGGACTCGGCGGATTGCGTACGGGTTATGATCCGGCGAGAAAAATGGGACATATTTCGACGCCGAGCATTTTTCTCGATTTTCCGAAAGCCGATTTCTTGCGAAAGCCGGAAAGCCGTCTTTTTTATTTTTACAAAGGCGACAAAACAAAGATCGAAGACAGCCTTTATCTCGTCGGGTTTGTTGTCACCTCGAAAGAATATAAATTTGCCAAATCAAATAATTTAACGATTACGGCAGATTCTCAAAGGGTCATTTTGGGCAAGGCAAAGCGATTTTTCCGCCAAAATAATGCTTATGTTGAAGAGCTTTTGATCTATAAAATCACGCGGGCGCAGCTGATGAAAATCGCCAAAGCGGAAAGAATCGGCGTTCAAATCGGAAGCTATTCGGGCGTAATTTCAAACGAATCTTTGATGTTTATCAACAATTTGCTGAACGCTTCCTGATGATTCTGGCAAATGCGTTTTTATAATTTAACTCACCTTACGCAGGTCGGAAAAGTTTTCACCGCAAAGGACGCAAAGGACGCTAAGTAATAAAGGATTGACAAAACGTGTGGTCAAATCTCTTTCCGATGAAAACGTCCCAAAACTCGACCCTTTTCATTCAAAAAAGAATATTTCGATTGAGAATGAAGAGTTATCAAACGGTATTTCAAAAAACTTACCGTTCTTTGTGGCCTTTGCGGTAAAATTTCTTAAATTGCGTAAGGTGAGATTTAATATTTTAACGGCGGCAATCTTTGACCGCCGTTTTTTTTGCGGTATTCTGAAAAAGCCTTTTCATATAATCTGCCGGAGGAGAATGTTTTGATGAAACTGCTTTTGTTTGTTTTTGTGCTTTTGTTTGTCTGTTCGACCGTTTTAGCGCAAAGGGACGCGACCAGAAATTTATACGCTTTGTTTGATAAAGAATGGGAATTGAATCTGCGCGAGAATCCGACGTTTGCTTCTTACTTGGGCGACAAACGCTATAACACGCAGTGGGGCGATGTCAGCCTTGCGGCGATCAACAAACGCAATCTGCACCAAACAGAAACATTAGCGCGGATCACACGAATCAACCGTGCCGAGCTTTCCGACAAGGACAAGCTCAATTACGACCTGTTCAAAAAAGATTTGGAAGAATCAATCGAAGGTTTCAAATTCAAATCGTTTCTGCTCCCGATAAAACACGACAGCGGCATTCAAACCGCCGACCAGCTTGCCGAATTCCTGCAGTTTCAAACCGTCAAAGATTACGAAGACTGGATTGCGCGGCTCAATGCTTTTCCCGTATTTATGGAGCAAACCATTGCACTTTTGCGCCAAGGTCAAAAGCAGAAAACTCTCTGGGCGCGCGTTGTGATGGAGCGCGTGCCGCCGCAGATTGATAAACAGATCACGCCGATAGCGGAAGCCAATTCATTTTACGCGCCGTTCAAAACTTTCCCGAAAGATATTTCCGAAGCGGAACAAACGCGATTGATCAATCTGGCAAAAGAAGCGATTACAAACAAAATAATTCCGTCATACAAAAAGCTGAAAGAGTATTTTGTCAAAGATTATCTGCCTGCATCTTACGCTGAGGCAGGCGTTTGGCAGCGTCCCGACGGCGCGGAATATTACGCTTTTCTGGCGCGTTCATACACAACGACGAATCTCACACCCGGGCAGATTCACGAAAAAGGTTTGGCGGAAGTCAAACGAATTCGTGCTGAGATGGAAAAGATCAAAGCACAGGTCGGTTTCGCGGGAACGCTGCAAGAGTTTTTTCAATATTTACGGACAGATGCCAAATTTTTCTACAAAACGCCCGACGAATTATTAAACGCTTACCGCGCAATGGCGAAAAAGATTGATCCGAATCTGACGAAGATCTTTCGCACCTTGCCCCGAATGCCTTACGGTGTGATTCCGATTCCCGACAATATTGCGCCCGATACGACGACCGCTTATTACAACAGCCCGGCCGCCGACGGTTCGCGTCCCGGATATTATTACGTCAATCTTTATAAACCCGAAGTGCGCCCCCGGTGGGAAATGATGGCTTTATCTTTACACGAATCAGTTCCCGGTCATCATCTTCAATTAGCTTTGCAGCAAGAACTCGGCGAAGTTCCGAATTTTCGCAAATACGGCGGCTACACGGCGTTTGTCGAAGGTTGGGGCTTGTATGCCGAATCTTTGGGCGAAGATATGGGACTCTACACCGATCCTTACGACAAATTCGGGCAACTGACCTACGAAATGTGGCGCGCTGTCCGCCTTGTCGTTGATACGGGAATGCATTTTTACAAATGGGACCGGCAACGTGCGATTGATTATTTTAAAGATAACGCCGCCAAAACCGATCAGGATATTGTCAACGAAATTGACCGCTACATTTCCGATCCCGGACAAGCCTTGGCTTATAAGATCGGCGAACTCAAAATAAAAGAACTCCGCGCCCGCGCCAAAAACGCGCTCGGCGATAGATTCGACATCAAGGAATTTCACGACATCGTTTTGCTTTCGGGCGCGGTTCCGCTCGATATTTTGGAACGAAATGTTGACCAATGGATCGCGAAGAAAAAGACGGGCAAATAAACAACTTTTCTAATGTTTGCCGAATCAAGTAAAGCGTATGAAACAAATCTTTTTTGAGTCCACTCCGAAAACCCTTATTTGATAGAAAAATCGTTCAATTACTGAATTTGTAGTTTTGTAAGTCATTGAAAACAAAGAATTTTAAAAACCGTAAAATTCAAGTTTAAGACCCAAAACTGCTAAAAATGACTTTTCGGAGTGGACTCATAGTTTCTAGTTCGAGCCGATCGTGACGCCGCCGTTGGTCGTCACGACGCGCACCAATGCACCGCCGCCGTTGAGGTCGCGGCTGATGTTGACGCCTTGCCGGCGATAGCCGTTTTCGTCTTTTTCTTTCTCGATTTCAAGACCGGCAATGTCGCTTTTGAAACCGCCGTTGACCGTGCGGGTTTCAAAACGTGCCGCGTAGTTTTCCGCCATTGTCAGGTGAACGCCGCCGTTGGTCGTTTCGACATCGAGCCCGTTGCCTTTCCACGTATTGCCCGCGAGTTCGATGTGCAAACCGCCGTTGGTCGTTCTGCCTTTGACATCGCCCGCCAGATTGCTCAGATGAATGCCGCCATTTTTCGCGTCGAATTCGAGTCGTCCTTCGACATTTTCGATCGAAATGCCGTCGTTGAGTGTCGTTAGTTTAAGATCGGTATTGCGCGGAACCAGGATCTGATACGAAACCGACCAGTTTGTTTCTTCGGTCGTGCCGACAGCGTGAACGGTTCCGCCGGTTTCGATGCGGATATTCTTTGCCAGCTGTTTAGCTTCGTCTTCCGTTGTTCCCCACGTTTGGACACAGGCGCGGACCAGAATGTCCGAGCGGTTTTCGCCTTTCACGGAAATTCCGCCGTTGCGCCTTCCGTCAACCGTCAAACTTCCCGCCGAAATCGTTGTTTCGCGAAGTTCGCTGCCCGAAACCTTGTCGCCGTTTGACCAATTATTTGAGCAAAACTCGCGGTTGTAATTTTTATTTTTGTATTTATCTTTGTTCTGCGCCGAAGCGTCTTCACCGCACAAAACAAAAGCCACTAACAATAAGCTATAAAAGCAGAAACGTATTTTATTTGAATTAAACATCACAAGAAATCCCTCCAAAGTTTGTCTATTATTTTTTTCGCAAGAAGCGCGCTGTCTGGTATGAAAACACCGACGGTCGTTGTTTTGTGACAATAAATTTTTGCCGGGAAAAAAGATGAGGAGAAAAGGAGATGAGGAGATGAGGAGATTTGGTTAATAGGCTGCGGGATTAAATTTCAATTTGTTTTATCGAACAAAGGTCAAAGCCAAAAACTTTTTCTCCTCATCTCCTCATCTCCTTTTCTCCTCATCTTCTTTTCTATTCAGCAGTTGCCAGCCAAATATCGGTTTCATTTTTTCTGAGATTATAATAGAGAAACCGGTTGTCATTGGAAATTCTGATTGATTGCATGGTGTTTGGTGCAAGTGACAGAAGTTCTTTGGTTTTCTTGGTCTTTGTATCAAGCAGATAGATCTTATCAGTCTCGAAAAAGATGATTCGGCGGTTATCGTTGAGCCAAACCGGCGATTCGCCGAATTTCGTCATCTCTTCGTATTTTTGCGCGGCGAAATCATAAACGGTGATTCCGTTGATTGGAAAGCTTCCGTTCAAAAAACAAGCTAATTTCTCGCCGTCAGACGACCACGAATAAGCCATCAGCCATTCTTTGGGTTTTGACCATTTTGGCAGCCTTTGCGGCGTTTGCTGTTCCCATGCTTTGTCGCTTTCGATGATGATCGGATCGCTGTCGAGAATATTGCCAAGTATTTTTTTTCCATCGGGCGACCAAATAGCGAGCACCACAACTTGTCCGGCGGCATTTGTCACCTGTTGAAGATTTGAACCATCCGCGTTGATTTTCCAGGCTTCGTCTTTTCCTGATCGGTTCGAGTAAAAAATCAGTTGCTGACCGTCTGGCGACCATTGCGGCGCGCGGTCTTTATAGACATCGTTGGTCAATTGCCGCATTCCTGTCCCATCGGATTTCATAACGAAAATGTCTTCCTGCCCGTCTTTGGTCGAGTCAGAGGCGAGCCATTCGCCGTCCGGCGAGGCACTTGTATTGAGCATTATTTTCCCGCCCCGGGTAATTTCTGCGGGCTTATCGCCGAGAGTTTCGGTCTGCGAATCAAAAGTTACCCGCTGGATATTGGTGATTTTGGCAAGCTGCCCAAACGCAAACTGTTTTCCGTCGCGCGAAAATGTCAGATGTTGTGAATATTGCGACGGCGTGGTGATCGGTTCGGGCTGTCCGGCAACGATTCCGCTTTGCTCGTCAATCGCCACACGCCAGAGGTTCATACTGCCGCCGCGGTTGCTGACAAAATAGAGATATTTTCCGTCGGGCGACCAAACCGGATTCCAGTCAAGCGCGGCATCATCTGTAACGGTGACAGGCTCGCCGCCCTCAGCGGAAAGCGTTTTGATGTCCCGATTAGAGTTTTTATTCAATCCCCAATAAGCGATTCGATGACCATTCGGCGACCAACTTGGCTGAATCCCGTCTTCCGTTGTTATTTGACGTTTTGCTCCGGTTGCCAAATCTAACGCCCACAAACGGCTTTCTGTTACGCGTTCCGTCGGTTCGGCAAAATCGGCTGATGAGAAAACGATCTCTTTTCCGTCAGGCGACCACGAAGGGTAAAAACCCGCATCCGAAATGCGTCTCACAGATTCGCCCGTCGCGCCCATCACAAATAGGCCGCCGCCGAGGCGCTCCGAACGAAAGGCGATCACGTCGCCATTTGGCGAATAGACGGCTTGTTTATCGTTGTCGGCTGAATCTTTTGTCAGATTGACGGCGTTTGAGCCACCGACGCGCTGGAAATAAATGTCCCAATTCCCGCTTTCGCGGCTTGAATAAATGATCGTTTTGCCGTCGGGCGCGAGATTCGGGAAAAGCTCTTCGCCGCTCTGACTCGTCAATTGCGTGTAATTCAGATTTTTAACTGCGGCTGTTTTATTGTTTGTCGCACGATTTGAATACCAATAAAATGCCGATAGCGAAAGCAAAATTGCTCCGACAGCGGCGGCAATCGGTAAAAATATCTTTGCCGATTTAGATTTTCGTTCGGACGCAATAAAAAATTCGTTTGATAAATTCGAGTTTGAATTTTGTTTAAGAGTCAGCAAATCGCGGCTCAGATCGGACGCGGTTTGATAACGATTCGTGCGGTCTTTGGCAAGCGCGCGTTTGACGATGTGGTCTAAGGCGCGAGGAATTTCAGCGTTTGATTCACAAACAGACGGCGGAGTTTTGTTGATCGTCGCGTTATAAACGGCGGCATCGCTCGCGCCGGCAAATGGCTGCTCGCCCGAAAGCATTTCGTAAAGCACCGTGCCGAGACTGAAAATATCGGTTCGCGCGTCAACCTTTTCCCCGAGTGCTTGTTCGGGCGACATATAATTGATCGTTCCCATCACGCAGTTCGGCGCGGTATTTTCACGGGTTTCAACATCGCCCGAATCCGCTTCGGCAAGTGTCAGTTTTGCCAGACCGAAATCCAAAACCTTCACGATTCCGTCTTTGCGAATCATAATATTGGCGGGTTTGATGTCGCGGTGAATGATGCCGACCGCGTGCGCCGATTCGAGTGCGCTCGTGATTTGAACCGCAACTTCGATTGTTTCGCGCCAAGACAGAGGCTTTTCGGAAATACGTTCGCGCAAGGTTTGTCCGTCAATAAATTCGGTCGCGATAAAATTTATGTTTTCGGATTCTTCGATGCCGTAGATCGTCAGGATATTCGGATGATTGAGCGCGGAAACGGCGCGGGCTTCCTGTTCAAAACGCTTTTTTCGTTCCGTATCGGCGGCAAATTGCGTCGGCAGTAATTTAAGTGCGATCTTGCGTCCGAGCTTTTTGTCTTGTGCCAGATAAACCTCGCCCATCCCGCCTGCGCCAAGCGGCGAAAGAACGCGGTAATGACCGACAGTTTTACCGATGATGTCCCGGTTTGCGCCTTTTGAAAAAAGCGCGGCGGCAAGGTCTTCGGGTGGCGTTTCAATAAAATCTTGCGCTTTTTCATCAAAGGCGAGCAGCGATTCGATCTCGCGGCGCAATTCCGCATCGCCGTCGCAGGCTTCATTGAGAAATGCTTCGCGTTCCGCCAGCGGTTTCTCCAACGCAGCGTGATAGATATCTTCGATTTTCGATAAATTGCTCACAGAGTAAAAAGATTATTTGCCCACGAAACACACGAAAATTTTTTCTTCTTTTGATTTTAATTTTCGTTTCTTTCGTGTGTTTCGTGGGCAATAAAACTTTATTGATTCGACAATTCGCGCAAAAGCCAAGTTTTAGCAAAACGCCAGTCGCGCATCACGGTTTCGGGCGAAATTTTCAAAATCTCCGCCGTTTCTTCGACCGAAAGCCCGCCGAAATAGCGCAGTTCGACGACACGACCTTTGCGTGCGTCCTCTTTTTCCAGATTTTTCAACGCCTCATCGAGCGCGATCACTTCCTCAACCCGTTCATTTGAAATAATCGCCGCTTCTTCCAATGAAACCAACATTGTTTCGCCGCCGCGTTTTTCCGCGTGGCGCGAACGGGCGTGATCAACCAATATATGCCGCATCGCTTGCGCGGCAACCGCGAAAAAATGGGCGCGGTTTTCCCATTGTTTTTCCGGATTGTCGGCGAGCTTCAAATAGGCTTCGTGAATCAGCGCGGTCGTTTGCAAAGTGTGTCCCGAAGGCTGGCTGTTCATATAACGCTTTGCCATCCGGTGC
>JANPDZ010000109.1:0-6993 GCA_031431735.1 Acidobacteriota bacterium
AGCGTGATCGCCAGCACGGGCATCTTGTCGTCGATGAGCGCAATTGGTCCGTGTTTCATCTCGCCCGCCGGATAGCCTTCGGCGTGAATGTATGAAATTTCCTTGAGCTTTAACGCGCCTTCGAGCGCGACCGGAAAATTGATGCCGCGCCCCAAGTAAAGAAAATCCTGCGAACGGAAAAATTCACGCGAGAGTTCTTCGATCGTATCGGCATCGCTCAGAATCTCTTCGATCTTCATCGGCAATTCGATCAATTCCTGCGCGTGTTTTTTGACTTGATCTTCGCTCAATTTTCCGCGCAGTTCGCCTAAGTAGAGCGCGAAAATGTAAAGCGCGATAATTTGCGACGTAAAGGCTTTGGTTGAAGCAACGCTGATTTCGGGTCCGGCGTGCGTCAGGATCGTGCCGTCGGCTTCGCGTGTGATCATCGAACCTTGGACGTTGCAGATCGCCATCACTTTACAGCCCGCGCGTTTGGCTTCGCGCATTGCGGCGATCGTGTCGGCAGTTTCGCCCGATTGCGAAATAACGATCAGCAAGTCGGATTCGTCCAAAACCGGATTGCGGTAACGAAATTCTGAGGCGTAATCAACCTCGACGGGAACGCGGGCGAGCTCTTCGATCATATATTTGGCGGCGGTTCCGGCGTGCCAGCTCGTTCCGCAAGCGGCGATCTTGATCGAACGCAGATTGCGAAAATCTTCTTCGGCAATATTCATTGCGTCGAGATAAACTTTGCCTGTATCAAGCGAAACACGTCCGCGCACGGTATCGCGCACGGCTCGCGGCTGTTCGTAGATCTCTTTGAGCAAAAAATGTTTAAAACCGCCTTTTTCCGCCATGATCGGATCCCAGGTGATGCGCTGTTGTTTCGGTTCGACGACGTTGCCGTCAAAATCCGTGACGCGCACCGAATCTTTCGTCAGAATCGCGATCTCCTTTTCGCCCAAGTAGAAAACGTCGCGCGTATGCTGCAAAATGGCGGGAATGTCGGACGCGACAAAAAATTCGCCGTCGCCGAGACCAATGACGACCGGCGGACCTTCGCGGACAGCGATGATCTTGTCGGTTTCGTCTGCTGAAATTATCGAAAGCGCGAAAATTCCCTTTAATTGCTGAACCGATTTGCGCACTGCTTCTTCAAAACTTAAACCTTCCTTCTGATGTTCTTCGATCAGATGCGCGACGATCTCGGTGTCGGTTTCGGTCTTGAATTCGTGACCTTTTTCTTTGAGCATTTCCTTCAAGGTCAGGTAATTTTCGATAATGCCGTTGTGAACAACGACGATGCGCCCCGTGCAATCGCGATGCGGATGCGCGTTTTCCTCGGTCGGCCGCCCGTGTGTCGCCCAGCGCGTATGCCCGATGCCGTAATTTCCGTCCAAAGGATTCAAGCGAATCGCTTCTTCGAGATTGCGAAGTTTCCCTTCGGCACGCCGCAGCGAAAGATGATGATTTTCATCAACGACGGCAATCCCGGCGGAATCATATCCGCGATATTCCAGTTTGCGCAGTCCGTCAATAATCAACGGCACAACTTGTTTATTTCCAACGTATCCAACAATTCCACACATAATTTTCGATTAAAATTTCAAAGCCAATTCTTTGACATTCTTGTTTTCGTAATCTTCGATCAAAACGCCGACAACTTCCATCAAAGAAGCTAACGGATGAGTTTCATCTTCGCCGACTTCATCAATCAATTCGTCCAACAATGAAACCAGGTTTTCAAAATCCTTTTCGTTATGCGGAACGCCAACGGTGTTTTTCAAAGATGTCCACGCTGACAAAGTTTTTTGTAAATCAAGACTTGGCATAATTATTCTTTCCACTTGCTTTTATCATATTCGGTATGCGACAAAATCGCCCGAATATAAATCTTTTTTCGATTATAATGGATTGCGGCAATAAGGCGAACTTTGTTTCCGCCAATATTGAAAACCGTCAATTTTCCAACTTGGTCTGCCGCCGGAAACATTTCCCGCAACTCGGCGAAATTATTAAAATTATTCGATTTAAGCGTCTGATACCAACGGGCAAGGGCATTTTCTGTTTCAGGAAATCTTTCGGCAAATTCGTTGAGCCTTTTCCGCGTAATAACGTGCATAAAATTTATTCGAGTATGCTTAATTTCTCAAGAATCAACGGCACAACTTGTTTATTTCCAACGTATCCAACAATTCCACACATAATTTTTAATCAATAAAGATAGGATTTTGTAATTCAGGTTTTCCGTAATCTGCTCCACCTGTTTTCACAATCAAGTTCGGCAAAATTTGGACTTCGCCTTTGCCGTGCGTATGTCCGCAAAGTACAGTCATCATTTTTTGAGGATTATTTAGCATTATTTCATACAAAACTTCGCCAACAGCTTGCGAGCTAAAATGGGGCAACCAGTTTTCATCCGAAATTTTTCCGTCATACCAACAAGACTCTTTGAATGGCGGAACGTGTGTTAAAACTATAATTCGATTGTGTTTTTGTAGTGCAATAGGCAAAATTTGTCGAAAATAATCTGCTGATTCGTCCCCAAGTTCATTTAGTTTGGCAAACAACGAAGTTCTGCTCAAATTTCTTAGTTCATCAATCAAAATGTAATCATTTAGCCAAACTTCCGAACCGAAGAAATCGCCGAATCTACCATCAGACCAGCCATCATGACCGACTAAACAAGTTTCGCTGTTTAACGGAACAACTCCGATACTCGGAAGCCATTTTAGATTAGCAGAATTTTGGCTTACTTCCATTACCATTTGACGGGTTTGAGAAATAGAGCCTCGATAAAAATCGTGATTTCCCAGAACAAAATAAATTGGGATATTTAATTGGGAATCCAGAATCTTCAAATATTCTACTAAACTGTCAGATTCGGCAATGTCGCCACTAATTAAAAGAATATGGGTATTATTTTGAGTTATCTGATGACAAAAAAACTTAATTTCTTCCAATCTCAAAAAGTTAAGGTGAATATCTGTTACCCAAGTAAGTTGACGCATACTCTTTCAAAATAAATCTCAATTCTTCCCTTGACGAATAGTAGCAATGAATTTCTCCTTTCTTTTATCAAATTCTTTCATCCGTTTCAAAGATTCTTCCGCCGAGAGTTTGGCTCGTTCGGGACGTTCGATTTTTACTTCTTTCACGACTTTTTCCTTTTTGGTCACGGCTTTATGTCCTTGAAAAAGATTTTAACACAACTTTACGCCGCCTTTTTAACTTCTTCGGCAAGTGCGGCAATAAATTTTTTGTCGTTCAGCAATTTGTTTTCAACTTCGGCAAGTTTTAATTCGTCTTCCATCACGGCGCGGAGTTTTTCGTTTAGTGCGAGTTGCAATGATTCGACTTCTCCGTTTTCGGCGTTTTTTTGAAAATGTCTCAAAACATCTAAATCCAGTTTCATCTGAAATTCGACCTTTGTATTTGAAGGATGAAGTTCTTCGCGGGTCGCAGTTTTTGTGCGGCGGCGCAGTTTGTATTTTCCGGGCTTGAGCAAGGATTCGTCCGTGATGCCGTTTGCCTTCATTTCTTCGTAATCTTCCTCTGTTACCATCAAAATTCCTTCACTCATATTTCTTTCTTTCCAGTATGAATCTACTTCCGATTTCGTTGCTTTTCGGGCAGAAATGATCCGGTAAATTTCTTCAAACCGAACTGTATAAACAACCAATAAAATGCGTTTCGTAGTCAAACCCAAAACCTGAAAACGCTGCTCGGTAAGATCCGAATGAGAGTCGTCATAAACATCAAGCACAAATTTATCAAAAAACACTTCTTCCGCTTCATCAAAACTAACATCGTGATTTTTGATGTTTAGCGCGGCTTTGTTGATGTCCCATTCAAATTTCATTGAGCGATTTGTGAAATATCTTTAGTCTTCCTCGTTCAATGTTTTTATGACTCTCGCCGGTGCGCCAACAACTAATTTATTCGCTTCAACATCTTTTGTGACAACGCTTCCCGCGCCCGTCACGGCGCCGTCGCCGATTTTGACGGGCGCAACGAGCATTGTGTCCGAACCGATCCGAACGTGGTTGCCGATGGTCGTCGCGTGTTTGTTTTTGCCGTCGTAATTGCAGGTGATCGTGCCGGCGCCGATGTTGGTTTTTTCGCCGATCGTCGCGTCGCCGAGATAGGTCAGATGACTCGCTTTTGAGCCGCGCCCGAGGATCGTTTTCTTGAGTTCGACGAAGTTTCCGACCTTCGCTTTTTCTTCCATTTTGGCGTGTCCGCGAAGGTGCGCCATTGGTCCGACGGTGCAGGCGTTGCCGATTTCCGAATCAATGATCACGCAATTATCCAAAACACTAACGCCGTGACCGACCTTTGAATTTGTGATGCGCGTGCCCGAACGAATCGTGCAGCCGTCGCCGATTGCGCTTGCGCCTTCGATCGTGACATTCGGAAAAATTACCGTGTCGCGCCCGATCGAAGCCTGTTCGCTGATGTAGGCGTTTTTCGGGTCAATGAATGTCACGCCGTAATCAAGCATCAGGCGTTTGATGACGCGGCGGCACAAAATGCGTTCCATATCGGCGAGCTGGACGCGATTGTTGATGCCTTCGATCTCGTGGGAATCGTTGTGGCGATAGATCGCAACATCTTCGCCTTCGTTTCGCAAAAGTGTCGGCACGTCCGTTAGATAATATTCACCCTGCGAGTTTTCGTTTTTGACGCTCGAAAGTGCTTTGAAAAGTTTGCGCGTCTCGAAACAATAGATTCCCGAATTAATTTCCTTAACTTTGCGCTCGTCTTCCGAAGCGTCCTTTTGCTCAACAATGCGGTCGAAAAATCCCGCATCGTCGCGGACAATTCTGCCGTAACCTGCCGGATCTTCGAGCTTAACGGTCAAGATTGTGCAAGCCGCGCCTTTCCCGCGATGGGCGCGATGCTGTTGGACGAGTGCGGCGAGAGTCTCGGCGCGGATCATCGGCACGTCGCCCGATAAAACCAAAAGCGTCGAATCTTCGTTTTCCAAAAAGCCGCGTGCCGAATTAACGGCGTGTCCCGTGCCGAGCTGTTCGTTTTGCCAGACAAATTCGGCGTGGTCAGAGTCCAATTCTTCCAACACGGCAGTTTTGACATCTTCGCCCTGATGTCCGATGACGACATAAACCTTGCGCGGAGCAAGCGCGGTCGCTGTCCGGCAAACGTGATTGATCAGCGGACGACCGTCGAGTTTGTGCAAGACTTTCGCCAGATTTGAACGCATCCGGGTTCCCAAACCGGCGGCTAAAACTAACACATCAAGCGTTTTTTGTTCACTCAGAACATTTTCCATAAAATCATTTCTTTTAACGCAAAGACGCAGAGAAATTTAAAGTAATCTTTAAAACCTTTGCGCCTCTGCGTCTTTGCGTCTATGCGTTGAATAATCCATTTTCACTAAATCAAAACCTTACTTCTCGGCTGTAAAGCGCAAAGCAAAGTGACTTGCGCTAATTTTTCGGAATGATGGCGCACCATTTCGCCTTCGTCCAATAGATTACCATAAACGACCTCGGCGCCTTCAATCGTTTCGGGCGTGATCGAACCGTGTACGCCGATTTGCTCCGCGCCTTCTTCTGAGTAGCGAAGGAGTTGTTCTTCGCTGATCGGACGATTGTTGACGATGACATAATCAAAATCGATCTCGGGCGCATATTCGCGGACGGTTTCAAGATGCCGCCGCGCCGAAAGTCCGTCGGTTTCGCCCGGTTGCGTCATCAGATTGCAGATAAAAATCTTGACGGCAGAAGATTCGGCAATTGCTTCCGAGACACCTTTGACAAGGATCGGCGGCACCAGCGATGTAAAAAGCGAGCCGGGACCGATGGTGATGACATCCGCATCGTAAATCGCCGCGAGAGCTTCGGGCATCGGATGACAATCTTCGGGTTCGAGATAAAGCCGTTTGATAAAATGTCCGTGTTTTCCGATATTGGTTTCGCCGCGAATAACGCGGCCGTCCTTTAATTCGGCGGCAAGCCGCACATCCGCCACGGTTGCCGGATAAATATGACCTTTGCTGGCGAGAATTTCGCTTGAGAGTTTGACGGCTTCGGCAAAATCGCCCGTGATTTCGGTTAAAGCCGCGAGAAAAAGATTTCCGAAACTGTGTCCGCCAAGTTCGCCACTCCCGCGAAAACGATGCTGGAATAGTTTTGATAAAAGATACGAATCTTCGCTCATCGCGACCATACAATTGCGAATATCGCCGGGCGGCAGCATCTGAAGTTCGTCGCGTAATCTGCCCGAACTTCCGCCGTCGTCCGAAACAGCAACGATCGCCGACAGATTTTTAAGCCAGACCGGCTCGGTTTCACTCGCGCCGACAAATCTTTTCAAACCCGAAAGCAGCATTGAAAGACCATTCCCGCCGCCAATGGCAACAAAATTTAAACCGTGCGAATTTTGCGAAAAAAGGTGATTTCTCATTGATCTTAGGGAAATTTATCGAAAAATTGAATAATCGGCAAGAAGAAACTCAGAATCGTTTCTCGTTTGTTTTGAAATTGTTTGACCGGCAAGCGCGTTTGCCTTAGTAAGTTTAACATTTTTTCGATTTAACGGGCAATATCTTTTTATTTCCGCAAGGTAATGCCTCAGTAAAAAGTTACAAAAAGATTTATTGCCGGCGCACGCAAGCGCGCATTAACTTCGGAGTTATGCGGTTGGCTGTCATTCGGAATAAGTGAAAAGTGATAAGTGGGTTTTACCTATCACTTATTCCGAATCTAATTGCTTTTATTTCGTAATTTTACTTTTTAACAATTGATTTTCGCCTGGCAATTATTATTTGAGATTTCAGATCTGAGATTTCAAATAAAAAAGAAACTAAATTTACTGAGTATTTAATTTGAGAAACAATGAAAGATTATCAGTCAATTGACAGCAAATTGTCGGGTAAGAGAATGACATTACTGCCATTCTCTCCCCTAAGAACCCATCGTGCGAGTTTCCCCGCAATAGGCTCAAGCCTTTCAAACGCTCTTTGACAGAACGCGCCGACTACAA
>JANPDZ010000110.1:0-7366 GCA_031431735.1 Acidobacteriota bacterium
TACGCTTGCCTCGAAACACGCGGGAACGGCGCGATTTGCTTATAATTGGGGACTCGCTAAATCACCGGAAGCGATTGAAAAAGCAGAGCAAAGACTTTCCGCAATAGACCTTCATAAACTTTGGGTCGCCGAAGTTAAAAGTGTCAACAGATGGACTTACGAAGTCTCAAAATGCGCTCCGCAACAAGCCTTTCGGAATCTTGATGAAGCCTATCAACGAGTTTTCAAAGTCAAAGGAACGCGCCCACCAAGATTTAAGAAGAAAGGAATCAAAGATAAATTCTACTTGGAAGGATCAATCCAAATTAAAGAAAATCGAATCAAATTGCCAAAGTTCGGATGGTTGAAATGTTCCGAAATACTGCCAAATGCGGAAGTTAAGAATGTCGTTGTTTCACGCCACGCAAGGCATTGGTTTGTCAGTTTCAAGGTCGAACACAAGGCAATTGAAACAGAAAAGAAGCAAGCGAAAATCGGAGTAGATTTGGGAATCAAAACATTGGCGACGATGAGTGATGGAAGCACTCAGGAAGCCGTCAAACCATATCGAAAGTATCGAAGAAATAGAAAGATGGAAAAACTGGAAATCCGATGTGCGGATTGCCGGAGGCTCTTTTAGTCCAGACGGAAAAACACTCTTTCTTGATGTTGCAACCAGAAACCCTAAAACCGGAAAAGGCGCATCAGATATTTGGGTTTCATTGAAAAAAAGTAATCTATGGACAGAACCGAAACCGCTAAGCTCAGAAATTAACAGCGATGGCTACGACAATTTTCATTTCTTCTCGCCAAATGGCAAGGAGCTATATTTCGTCCGTGATTTTAATACTTTTTACAAGATCAAATTAAAGATCGCACTTGATTTTGTCAGAAATCAGAAAATCCCCGAAAACCAATAAGGAGAATCAAATGAACGAAGATAATTTAATCGAAAATTTACCAATCGGCGAAACGATCGAAGTAGAAAAAGGCGTTTTGATTGAAAGACGTTCGTTTATCAAAACGGTCACAATAGCGTTGAGCGTCTTGAGTCTGCCGTTTGTTTCAAAGGCACAAACTGCCAAACTTCAAAATGAAACTCTGACCTACGAACAGTTTCTTCAAGAAGTCGTTCCAATTGCTAAAAAGTTGATGGCGAATACTTCTTTAGTTGGACAAAGCAAATATCTGCTGACTTTGGCTGCATATGCCGTCCAGCTCGAAAATGTTCCGATTCCAAAGATGCGCGATAGCGGACAAGGCGCAGGAGCAGGCACGTTTATTGGCGCGAACGAAGCTCCTGATGCGCCTTTTACGGTTCTGCATTGGAAGATGGAGCCGAATACGGTCATTCGCACTCACGCCCACACTTACGGAAATGTGGTCACGCTTGGACTCGAAGGAGAAATCCGTATCGTTAATTTTGAAATGGTGGAAGCGAAAGATTTTTCGAGCGGGAAGAAATTTAAGGTCAGAAAAACAACCGACCAAATTTTGACAACCGGTAAAACAAATTTAGTTAATCTCGAAGCTAATTACATCCACGGTTTTCAAGCCGGTGCCAAAGGCGGACGAGGTTTGGACATCACCACGCGGATCAAGGAAAAACAACCGACACCATATCTGGATTTAGCCAAAAAGCCTTTGGATGAAGCAAATAATATTTATGAAGCATCCTGGATAATTTAACGAATCCGCAATCTGAAATATGAAGCGTAATTTAATCAAAGTCTGGCAGTCGTCTGATTTGACGCAACTCGAATTGCAAAGGGGTTTTTCCGTTAAACGTCCTGTTCCGCGCCATTGGCACGAGGAGTATCAGTTTTGTTTGATCGAAGCAGGCACGGGGCGACCTGACCTATCGTGGCAAAGATTTTCTAACGGCGCCCGCCAGTTTGTTTATCGTTCATCCCGGCGAGGTTCACTCAAATCAGGTATTTGAGAATGAGGGTTGTAGCTTCAGAACAATTTTTCTCGAAACTGCGGCGATGAAAAAAGTCGTTACTCAAGTTCACAGTCAAGAGAAGAGTTTGCCTTTTTTCCCAACTACAATGGTCTTTGATAAAAACACAATTCAAGAATTTATCAGCCTCCACCAATCGCTTGAGGGACTACGAATACGTCGCGGTCTTCGACGGTTTATATCGAACTGACGTTAATTTAAAGACTCAACTTAAGCCTTTAAATTATTTGTTTTTCTTTGCCGTAAAAATTCTCGAACCAAACTCAACCGGACGGCGGAAAATAAAATCAGGCGTACTCACATCTTTGGTAATTTCGACGCTGTTTGCCGTGAGCGTTGTTCCGGTGGCGCGTTGAAAGGTTGAAATCGCTTTGTTTAGATCGGTTTGTGCCTGAAGTTCGCGCCCGCGAGCCGTGATCAGTTCGTTTTGACGTTGAAAGACAAGAAAGACGGTTGAAGTGCCGGCGCGAAATTGACGTTGTTCGCTATCATAAAGCTGTTCAGTTGCGGCGCGCGTCGCGGCGGCAGCTTGCAGACGCGCTTCCGCCGAACGCAGCGTTTGAAGCGCGTTGCGGACATCGGCTTCGATGATCTGTTCGGTTTGCGCCTGACTGTTTTTGATCTGGTCGCCTTCTGCGAGCGTTCTGCCAAGATTGGCTTTCGCCGTGTGGTTGCCGAACGGCAAAGAAATCGTCAAACCGACGCGAACCGTCGGATAATCCTGCTGAATCAAATTTCCAAGAGAATTAATATACCCCCCGACGAGATTGGTCGGAACACGGCTTTGTCCGGTCGTCGGATTGATTGACGCGGCAGTCGTCGTTCCCGCCAAACCACTGGTCGTGTAACTGCTGACCAGATCAATCTGCGGTTTTGTCTGGTCGCGAAAAAATTTCTCGTTGATCTTGTTGATTTCCGCGCTAGTTTGAAGCTGGGCGATTTCCTGCCGGTTGGTCAGCGCATCTTTGACGGCTTGCTCAAGCGGAATGCGCGGCACTTCGAGTTCGATGGACGAAACCGGCACGAGCGCCCGCGTCCAGATTTCATCAGTGCGGTCGGGCAACATCAGCGTTTTCAGATTGTTTTCCGCACGCGTCACGGTTTCCTGCGCACTGTAAACATTTTGCTCAAAAGTCGTGATCTGCGCGTTCGCGGCAACTGTTTCAATCGGTGCGAGAACGCCTTTGGCAACCAGCCGCTGATTGCTTTCGAGCTGCAGGCGGGCTTGTTTGACAGCATCTATCTGAACTTGCAGGTTTCGCAAAGAGAAAACCAAATCCCAATAGGCTTGTTCGACCTGGGCAATTACCTCAACGGCTTTTTGACGAAATTGGGCATCCGTAAGGCTCAGATTTTTTTTGGCGATCGCGATGTTGCGGCGTTGCGCGTCAATGCGTCTTCCGCGAAAAAGCGGTTGCGTATAAGTAAAACTCAATGCCGATGGAAATTGCGGATTGAGCGTTGCGTTTGAATTTGAAGTATTTGTCCGCGAAGATGAAAAGCTGAAATTATAAAAACCGCCACCGATGCGCGAAAATCCGTTCACGCCAAACCCGCCGTTGAGCGTGCTTTGCGTGACTGCGCCGTTGACTGCGCCGCCGATCACGGAAGCCGTCGGTGTTGTGCGCCGCTCGTAAAAATTTTCCGAAACGATGTTCGGGTCATAAACGCCTTGCGATGCTTTAAGATCGTATTCGGCGATTTTTACGTCAATCTTCGACGCGTCAATATCGTTATTGTTTTGCAGAGCGAGTTTGATCGCGTCCTGCAAACTTATCGGAAGCTGATTGGAAACGTCAACACCGATCCGGTCAGTAGAAGGCAAAGGACGAATCGCGGCTTCAAAGTTCGGCGCGACGGGTTGCGGTTCGTCAGGCAATTGCACCGGTATCAGGGTTGGCGAAGGAACTGGCGTTGAAACCGGATTTTGCGCCGAAGCAATAACGACCATGCAAAAAAGAAGCGTAATGCTAAAAATCAAATTCTTCATATCTAAAAACTCATAAAATTGATGAACTAAAAGTAATCCCCTGTTTAAGTTTAAGGAAAAAAACGTAAAACAGGCTGTTAGCCTGTTTTCCCGGCTTTCCTTTATTATCAACAGGTTAGCGGCGCGAAATGTTGACAGGCTAACAGCCTGTCTTACAATTAATGTCGAATTTTCGGTTAACTTAATGCCATTGTAATTGCACGCGCCTTGCAAGTTTTTTTGTTCATTTCTATAAAATAATTGCATTTGCTATTCATTCATTTTTGGCTCGACAAAGCCGTCTTTAATTTCGTCCGGCGTTTCTTTTTCCTCAATATCTTTGCGGCGCGTGTAAAGCGTTGCGGCATCGGCGAGTTTTTCACGCGCCGGACGAAACCATCTGCCGATTCCCGCAAATTTGCCACTGACCCGCCCGAAAATATGCGATTCCTGCGCGTCATCAAAGAGCGAATAGAAAACGGGAACCGCAAGCAATGTTAAAAGCAAACAGAGCGATTGACCGCCAACGACCAAAATTCCGATCGAACGATTTGTCGCCGCGCCTGCGCCGCTTCCCAAGATCAGTGGAATCATCCCGGCGATAAGCGCGAGTGTCGTCATCAGAATCGGACGCAGACGGTCGCGGTTTGCCTGAATGATCGCGTCGTAGCGCGCCATTCCGTGACTTCGCAAAGTGTTTGTATGATCAATCTGCAAAATCGCGTTTTTCTTGACGATACCGAAAAGCAATAGAATTCCGAGCGCGGAAAAAATATTCAAAGTTTGACCGGCAATCAAAGTTGAGACAAGTGCGAACGGAATCGAAAGCGGCAAGGTCAAAAGAATCGTGATCGGATGGATAAACGATTCAAACTGTGCCGCCAAAATTAAATACATAAAGACGAACGACAGCAAAAACGCATACAAAAACGCTTGATAAGCGCGCTGCAATTCTTTTGATTGTCCGGTCACGCCGGCCGTGTATTCCGCCGGCAGGTTAAGCTCTTTTACATAGGTCGCAAGTTTTGCCGCCGCGTCCGATTCTGAAGAATTCGGCGGCAAACTCGCCGAAACCGTCACTTGTCTTTGCCGATTCAAGCGGCTGATCGAAGCCGGGCTCAAACCGTCTTCGATCTTGATGAGTTTTTCCAGACCGACCGTCCCGCCGTTTGCTGAAACCACCGTGAAATACTGAAGATTATTGCGGTCGCGCCGATACGTTTCATCAGCCTGCAAAACGACATCGTATTGTTTGTTGTTTTGGCTGAAAGTCGTCACACGCTGACCGGCAGCGAAAGTGTTTAAGGCAGTCGCGACATCGCCCGCTTTGACGCCGAGATCCGCCGCTTTAGCGCGGTCAATCGTCACCTGAATTTCGGGCGTTCCCGCATCAAACGAACTGTCGGGATCGCGGAAAGCAGAGTCTTGCCGCATCTTTTCGACCAGTTGATTCGCGTAATTGTTGAGCTGCTGCATATCGGGACCCGAAATATAATAGCCGATCCCCGAACCGCCACGTCCCAGACCGAGACTGCCTGAAATCGAAGACGATGCCGAAACATTTACGCGGTAATCTTTTGATTGATAATTTTTAACGATCTGACGAGTTTTGTTAATAAGTTCAGCCTGCGAAGATTTACGATCGCCGACCGGCACGAGGCTGATATTGATCGAACCCGAATTGGACGAACCGCCGCCGCCGCCGCCGCCAAAACCGCCGCCGGCCTGCACCAAAGTGTTTTTGACGCCCGGCAATTGTTCGCGGACGTCGCGCGCAATGCGGTCGAGAATTGATTGCGTCGCGGAAAGCGAAGTACCCTGCGGACCGCGCAATGAAATTTGAAACGCCGATTCGTCTTCATCCGGCAAAAATGCCATTCCGACATATTTGAAAAGCGGATAGATCGAAGCGACGACCAAAAGACAAAGCAAAACCACCGCCCAGCGAAACCGCAGCGAAATTTTCAAAAGCCACGTATAGCTGCGGTCAATTTTGCTGTAAAACCAACTCTCTTTGCTTGCATTTCGGATTTCGGATTTCGGATTTCGGATTTCGTGATCGTTTTCACGCGTTCCATCACCCGAAATCTCTGAGTGGGTTTCCGTCTCCTCTTCTGCACTTCTGCCGCCCTCCTCTTCTTTACGCGGTTTTATCCAGCGCGCCGCGAGCATCGGCGTTAAGGTGAACGAAACGATCAGCGAAACGGCAATTGCCGCCGCGCTCGTCAAACCGAATGACGACATAAATCGTCCGACGATTCCCGTCATAAATCCGACGGGAATAAACACCGCAAGCAACGAAAGGGTCGTTGCCAAAACCGCCAGACCAATTTCGCGGGTGCCTTCGACCGCCGCTTGAAACGGATCCATTCCTTTTTCTTCAACAAAGCGGTAAATATTTTCAAGGACAACGATTGCGTCGTCAATGACGATGCCGACCATCAAGGTTAGAGCGAGCATCGTCATTTGATTGAGCGAATAACCGAGCGCGGCAATGATCGCGAAAGCCGCGATGATCGAAGTCGGAATTGCCAGCGCGGCGATGATCGTCGTGCGGACATTCCACAAGAAAAGAAAAACGATAATTGCCGCAAACAAACCGCCTAAAACAAGATGTTCTTCAATTGCATTAAGCGAATTTTGAATAAATTCGGATTGGTCGCGCGTCACGACAACTTTAATATCGGGCGGCAGATTTGGAATGATCTGCGCCATTTTTTCCTTGACTCCGTTGATCAGGGCGATCGTGTTTGAACCTGATTGTTTGCGGATCGCCAAATAGATAGACGGAACACCGTCAAGCGAAGCGGCGCTCGACGCATCCGCACCGCCGTCCCGAACACGTCCGATGTCTTTGATCTTGATCGGAAAACCGTTGCGGCTCGTAATGACGATCTCATTAAACTGATCTACTTCGGTGAGCTTGCTGATCGTCCGAAGTCCCGAGGTGCGCGCGCCTTCGATCAAACTTCCGCCCGGAAGTTCCAGATTTTGGTTACGGATCGCATTGGAAACTTCCGTGATCGAAAGATTAAAAGCGCGCAGCCGTGTCGGGTCAATGTAGATTTTGATCTGCCGCTGCCGTCCGCCGAAAATAATGACTTCACCAATACCGTCAACCGATTGAATTCTCTCCTGAATCGCTGTTTCGACAAAATCGTTGAGCGCGACGGCATCACGCGGCGCGCTGATCGCGTAGATCAAAACAGGCATCGAATCAGGATCGGATTTGCGAACAACCGGCGGATCAGAGGTTTCCGGCAGACGATTTGTCACGGTCGAAATTTTTTGCTGAATTTCCTGATACGCCTGATCGGGATTTTTTTCAAGATTGAAGGTCAGCGTGACGTTTGAGCTTCCGCGCGAAGACGACGAAGTCATCGTGTCAATGCCCGGAACGGTATTGACCGCGCCTTCGATAACATCGGTCACTTCGGTTTCGATTTCCGCCGGAG
>JANPDZ010000111.1:0-6597 GCA_031431735.1 Acidobacteriota bacterium
TTCGCAAAATGGCGTTTATAAAAATCTATTGTGGTCGCCGTGGCCAGCGAGTTGAGTTCGGCAGAGATCGACGACATTGCCGCAGCAAAGATCGCCGCGATTATCAGACCGATCACCCCGATCGGCATATTTTGGACGACAAACGTCGGAAAAACATAGTTGACATCGTTAAATGATTTGTTTCCAGTTTCGGTTTTGACAAATTCAGTCGCATTTTTTCTGGCGGCGTTAAATTCCTTATCGGCATTGACGTAAGCCTCTTTATTCGCCCCGCTTTGTTCTCTGACCATATCCAGAGCGGCAATTTCACGTTTTTTATGCGCTGCTTCGTATTCCTTTTCCAATGTTTGATATTGGACCGTCTGGTCAACTTTTGCTGTCTCAACCGAATTAAAGATCATCGGCGGCATCGCGAATTGATAAAAGACAAAAACCAGCACACCAACCAGCAGAATCAAAACCTGCATCGGAATTTTCAAAAATGCCGACATCAAAAGCGATATACGACCTTCGGAAACTGATTTAGCCGTCAAAAATCGCTGTACCTGGCTTTGATCGCAACCAAAATATGAAAGAAAAAGAAACAACGCGGCTATCGTTCCTGACCAAATTGTGTATTTTTCAGTAAGATCAAAACTCCAATTAATCGTTTCAAGTTTGCCGAGCGAACCTGCCAGAAAAAGCCCGTCGGTGACAGAAACTTCTTGCGGAAATTGAGCAATTATCACGAATAGGCAAACAAAAAGTCCGAAAAAGATCACGACCATTTGTTTTACGTCGGTCCACGTGACGGCCTGGACACCGCCGATCATCGTATAAATTGTCGTCGAAAGACCGATCACGAAAATCGTCGCGATTTCGCTCCAACCAAGAACGATCGAAAGAATCACAGACGGCGCGGCGATTATCACACCGACGCCAAGTCCACGTGAAATCAGAAAGAAAAAGCTCGTTAAACTTCGGGTTTTTGCATCGAAACGTTTTTCCAAATATTCATACGCCGTAAAAACCCTTGCCCGATAGAAAAACGGCACCGCCGTGACACATAAAATGACCATTGCCAACGGCAAACCGTAATAAAACTGGACAAAACGCATTCCGTCCGAATACGCCTGTCCGGTTGTCCCGACCAATGTAATCGCGGAAAGCTGGGTCGCCATCACGGAAAGCCCGACAGCCCACCACGGCAAACTTCGATTAGCCAAAAAATATCCGTCAACCCCGCTCGTATGTTTGGTCATTCTGATTCCGTCAAAAATCATGAACGCCAAATAGGCGGCGACAATCGTCCAATCTACAAATGACATTATCTTTTATGAAATACTCTGTTTGTGTTTATGAAAAGTATCGGCTAAAAAACCACAAAGCCGAAATTACAAGAATCGTCGTAATAATGACTCCGAAATAAACCCGATACCACCATTCGTCAGGTAATTCTTCGCCTTTTTTTTTCATTTCAGGTTGTTCTGTTTCCACTTTGTTTAATTGAAAAGCAAAGGTTTCAGACATTTCCGAAACCTTTGCTTTTTGTAATAAAACTAGAATACAAACTTGAAGCCCATCTGGAATTGACGGCTGTCAAGCGATGTAATTTGATTCGCCGCTCTTCTGTCTTGAAGTGTTGGAAGAGTTCCGGTAAATGCGCCTGCCGTTGTCGCAACGGTCAGCGAATTAAACTGGAACACGCTGTTAATGTTAAAAACGTTGACAAATTCGCCAAAAGCCTCAAGTTTGAATCTTTCGGTAAAGTTGAAAACTCTGGAATAACGAAGGTCAACATTAAATTGTTTCGGCGTGATACCTGAATTTCTGCCGATCCCGATCGGATTATCCGAACCTGTAAAACCATCGAGATTAATGTCGGTTGCAGCAACAATGTTAAATCTTTCGCCGCTGTTGGCATTTGCAATAATTCCGAATTGATTGTTATTGACCAAATACCTCAGCGTTTTGTTTTCAAAATTAAACTGCGGGCGACCGACAAAACTCATCACGAATGTATGACGTTGGTCAGCCAACGACGGACCAAAATCACGTTGACGATTTGACGGGTCTTGTGTCACCAAATTCCCGACCTGTGTTGCAACAAGATTTTGTTCCGGCGCATCATCTTCGGATTTTGACAAAGTATAATTGACGCTGAATTGATAGCCTTTTGAAAAGCGTTTGTTTAATTGCAATGTCAGGGCATTGTAATTGGAAGTTCCGACCGATTCAGCCAACAAAATATTATTAAATCGCGGGTCTAAACGGGTTGCCGCACTGACTGTATTACTATAAATCGGTCTGCCGTCGGACAAGGTTGTCAAAGGATTGATGCGATTTATATTTCGATAAAGCGGAATATGACGGCCCCCTGAATGAATAAAACCGGCTGTTACCGAAATATCGGTTGTCAAAGCCTGCTCAATTTGAAAATTTGTGTGAATCGCATACATATTTTCAAAATCAGGCGAAATCGTTTCGATACTTTGTACAGGCAAAACCGAGCCGGCGGGGAGCGAACCTAAAGTTGTCGGGAAAGCCGGAGAACCGGCCGTCGCCGGAGCAAACGTAAAGTTGAAAAACGTCGGACTTCCATTGTTTTGAATTGCCCGTTGATAAAAATCGAGATAAACCGTGTCGTAGTAAAGTCCGGCGCTGGCACGAATCACTGTCGGCAATTTACCGTCACGCAATCCATAGACAATACCTAAGCGCGGCGCGACATTGTTTTTGTCAACTTTAAATTTCTGGGACGCCGAAAAAGGTGAATTTGCGATCGCATCCGGAATCTTATAGATGTCATAACGCAAACCATAGTTTATTTTCAGTTTACGAGTCGCTTTCCAATCGTCCTGGGCGAACAAATTGTAAAAAGTTGAATTATATTTGATTTCAGGAGATCCGAAAGCTTCGATATAATTAGTGTAGCCTCGCGGAGTCAGGCCGCTTCTCGCGTCAGCATATGCCTGAATGGTTGGAAATGTATAGCGCGCAAAGACATTTGACTTACGCTCATCATCAATTTTATTTAAACCGCCGCCGATCTTGAGCGCGTGATCACCGAACGCCCACGACAAATTATCTTGGAACTGGATAGTTTTTTGAAGCGGTGCGATCGTGTCGTCATTTTCAGGCGCGCCAAAATTAGCAACTCCTGAAATTACAATGCTCGGTCCGGTTCCAGAATTGCCGTTGGCAAAATTGCGCGAATCGCGTTTTGCAAATTGAAAACGGAATTCATTCAAGATCTTCGGTGTAATGATCGAAGCAAGTTGAATGCCAAGAGAATATGATTTATCAACAAAATCAATACTTCTCTGCAGGGTATTAACACCGCCGCCAATATTGTTCGGCGAGTTGTTGTCAAAATAATTAAATCGTCCGCTCAAACGATTATTTTCATTTATCTGCGCGTCAGTCCGAAAGATATAGAAATTAACCTTTTGCGAAGTTGGGATCGCCGCAACAAAAGCACCGGACGGCACTCCGTTGGCAATTAATGCTGCCTGATTTGCCGCGCTGATCGTGACCAACCGGCCTGATTCCGATGTCAGATCACGCTTGACATATTCATAACCGCCGTAAAAATGCCAACGATCTTTGATGATCGGTCCGCCAACCGCAAAAACTAAATTATCGGCAGTTGTTTTGGGCAGATCCCTGACGGATGTGTATTGAAAAGGTCTGGCATAAAACGGAGTGCGCCGAAAACGGTAGCTTGCCGAACCGTTAACATCATTTGTTCCCGAAGGCGTCACGGCGTTCATGATCAATCCGGGCGTGTTGCCGAATTCGGCCGAAAATCCATTGGTGACAAGCTGCACTTCCGAAACAAAGGTTTCCGAGATCGGCATCAAACGAATGCCGCCGCGGTCGGCTTGCGTGTTGTTGTTGCCGTCTAATTGGTAATTTGTGCGACGCGTGTAGCCGTTGGCATTGATGCGCGGGACGCCGAATTCGGCATTCGGGCGGCCTGTCACATTAGCTTGGAGCAAAGCATAATTATAGGGATTACGCGAAACAAGCGGAAGATTTTGCACTTCGCGGGTATTCATCACGCGGCCGACATCAATCTTGCCGGGATCGGCAATGGGAGCGTCCGACGTGATCGTGACGGTTGCCGAAACATCGCCGGCTTCCAAAGTCGCGTCAACGGTTGCTGTTTGCCCAGTCGTCAGTGTAATGCCTTCGCGTACGAGACGTTTGAAATTTGCCGCTTCGATCGTGATCCGATAAGTTCCGAGTGGCAGCAACGGGACACGGTAAACTCCATTAGAGTCTGTGGTTAGGGTTCTTTCGGAACCTGTTTCGATGTTTCTGACCGTTACGCTTGCGTTGGCGACCGCACTGCCGTTTGAGTCAGAGACAACACCTTCAATTTGACCGTTAATTGCCTGCGATTGAGCATTTACCTGATAAAAACCGCAGATAAAAATCCCCAAAAACAAAAAACACATTGACAGTGATTTTGCAAAAACTGTTGTTTTGCTCATTAAACTATTCTCCTATTAATTTGAAAAAATCGGAATTAAACTTGTATCTCAAGTATTACACTTTTGTTACGCAAGTTTCCAACAAGAAGTTATCTTTTTGATAAAATGATAAAACTAAGCAGGTGAGCATAAGTTTTGCGATATTTTGCTCTTCGCTCAGAGTCCACGCACAAGCCGTGTTTCCGCGAGGAGCAAGCGCGGCGGAAATTCAAAGTGCGTTCCGCGTTTGGACTCTGAACGAAGCAAAATACTTGATTACTTTTGCTCACCTGCTTATTTCATTTATTATGTATGCGAATCAGGAGTTGAAAAATGTCCGCGCGAAATTGTCCTAAAACTTCAAGGATTAGACACATTAGAAAGAAATGGGACGCTCGACGTGCGGATGCGGGCGGATTTTCGCGGATTTTTTTAGAAATCAGTGCAAATGCGCTCGATCCGCGTTCGTCCGCGTCCTACTTTTGACCAATGGCGTTAAGTTAAGCAAAGTCCAACAAACGCGGAACGCACTTTGTTGAAAGCCTTCATTTATGAGCATTTCAACAAAGTGCGTTCCGCGTTTGTTGGACATCTTGCGCCAAGCCCTTAACTTAATGCCATTGCCTACTTTTGACACTTTTCACCATGAATTTCGAGTTTGCAAACAACTTTTTAGTTCACCGATATTCAACCCCTAATTCGCATTATGTGCGATGAAACCCGCGTTCGATATCCTTCATCGTGAGGCGCAAAATAACTGGTCGGCCGTGCGGACAAGTGGTCGGCGAAGATGTTATCAAAAGCCTGTCAATCAGCCATTGCATCTTTTCCGGCGTCAGCTTCATATTGATTTTGACCGCTGCTTTGCAGGCTAAACTCGCCGCAATGTCATCGCGCAAAGTTGCTTTCGCATCGCCGCGTTTATCTGCGTCAATCGTGTCAAGAATCTCGGCTAACAGATTGCGAACCTGCGATGGCGGCAAATCTGTCGGAACGCTTTTGATTGCCACGGTTCTGCCCGAAAGCCGCATCAAACCGAATCCGAGTGATTCGAGTTCTTCCTCGACAATTGAAAAAGCGACGCTTTGCGCCGGTGTCAGATCAAAAGTTTCGGGCAACAGAAGATTTTGCGATTCGATCTTTCGTTCGGTTTCTTTTTTCCTGAATTTATCAAACAAAATTCGTTCGTGCGCGACGTGTTGGTCTATTAAGAGCATTCCTTCATCGTCAACCGCGATGATAAAACTGTCGTGAAGTTGCCCGATCGGGCGAATTTTCGACGAGGAAAATTGCTCGACTTCCGCCCGTTTGACAACTTTTAAGGCTGAATCAACGAGAGGTATTTCGATTGCGGATTGTTGATTGCTGATTGCTGATTTTTCTGTTTGTAAATTACTTATTTCAGATTTCAAATTTGAAATTTCAGATTGCTCCGAAACAATTTGGGTTGCTTTTTGCTCAAAATCAGAAGAAAATACCTCGGTTTCAAATTCGTTTTGAAGAGACAGGTTTATTTCCGCACTTTCGTCGATCCCGACTAAAGTATTCAGTTTTTCATCTGTCTTTTGAAAGGGCTGATTCGGAGAAATCTTTTCAGTGTCGGTTTCAAAATTTTGAAAATTTATTTCCGCTTGTCCGTGAGTTTGGGCTTCATTTTGTATTTTATTATTTGTATTTTGTAATTCCCGGGTTATTTCATTGACCGATTCACCTTCCAACCGCAGTTCAGGTTGACGAACGATTCCCGCATTTGCCAAAGCCTCGCGAATTGCCTCGGCAATAGTTTCCTTGACAGCTTCGGAACGCCGAAAACGGATTTCGGTTTTTGCGGGATGAACATTGACGTCAATTTCTTCGAGCGGTATATCAAGAAACAAAAAGGCAACCGGATAAACGCCGTGCGGCAAAACGGATCGAAAACCTTCGAGCAATCCGCCGGCGATCGTCTTATCTTTGACAAAACGCTGATTAACAAAAAAATATTGAGCGTCGCGGGTCGTCCGACGTTCTCGCGGCGCGGACACAAAACCCGAAACTTTGGCGATAAATTCGCGTCCACCGGCAACCGGCAAAAGGCTCTCGATCAGATCGGCGCCGAAGATCTGAAAGGCTCGTTCACGCAGATCTCTGGCGGGTGAAA
>JANPDZ010000112.1:0-6876 GCA_031431735.1 Acidobacteriota bacterium
TAAACATTAAAGAGTGCAAATGTTGTTCCAAAACTAATTATTAGTTCTGACGTTTTGATTTATAAATTTTACGATGTCTTCGGTTGATGTTCCGGGCAGAAAAACTTCCGAAACGCCTTTTGATTTCAATTCAATAATATCTTCCTGCGGAACAATCCCGCCGACCAGAACAAGCGTGTCATCCATCCCGTTTTCGCGCAAAAGATTGACGATGCGCGGACAAAGCGTGTTATGCGCGCCCGACAAAATCGAGATTCCAACCGCATCAACGTCTTCCTGCAAAGCTGCTGCCGCAATCATTTCCGGTGTTTGCCGCAAACCCGTGTAAATAACTTCCATTCCCGCATCGCGCAAAGCGCGCGCGATGACTTTTGCGCCGCGGTCGTGTCCGTCAAGTCCGGGTTTAGCAACTAAAACTCTGATTTTTCTCTCGTTCATAAGCTTTAAGTATATTCGCCCTAAAGCCTGATAGGCAAATTCATAGAAAAACTGCGTTTCGGCTTTTTCCTTCTTAAAATTTGGCGGCAATTTTTTGCTGAAACGATTTCTAATAGCGAACCTCACCAATTTCTACCCGTTAAGAAATATGTTTTTTTTAGGAAAGAACCGTTTTTACTTGTATTTCGATTTGTTTTCTCTAAAATTCTTCTGCGTTTCTCCAAAATTTATGTAATTTTCTCTAAAATTCTTCTGCTTTTCTCTAAAATTCTTGTGGTTTTCTCTAGAATTATTTTGCTTTTCTCTAGAATTTTTGTAGTTTTCTCCAAGTAAATAGGATTTTTCTCTAAGTTTTTAAGTCATTTCTTTCGAGAAAAAAATCTTTTCACTCACAGTTGACTATTTTTTTCTGCCGAAAATACAACGAAACTCAAGTAACAGCGGAGAAAACTCGGCATAAAACGTAAAACGCGTCTGTTAGCCTGTTTTTCAGCAATTCTCAGTTTGGAAATTGCTCTTAACCCGTGAAACGGGTGTTAGCATAAAGCCCCGTGCGTAAGCGCGGGGAAAGTTGGAAAATATGATAAAGCTCTCAAAGAGAGCGACAGAAATTGCGTTGATTTTAATCTGTCGCCCATTTTCATGGGCTTCAAATCTCTGTTATATCGTTCCCCGCGCTCGCGCACGGGGCTTTACGCTGACACCTGCTCCGCAGGTTAAAAACAAAAAAGTCAAACTGAGAATTGCTGATATTCTTCTGTAAAGTAAATTTAAGGGGCGTGTTGGTAATCACCGACACGCCCCTTGCTTTGCCAATAAGCGCAAAGTTTTCCGAAATATCAACGATCTCCGCCGCCAAAATAAATGCGAAGCGACGTATATGGCAGATTCGCATGATAATCCTGCGGCACACCGACCGAAAGCGGTTGGTAAGCCTCGTTGTATCCGATGTATTGGTAGCCCACGTTCCATTCAATATTTCTCGTCAATCGAAAAGCGAGACGCGATTCGCCTGTAAAAAGTTTGAACGGATAGGAGGTTATCAGAATCGGCAGGGCAGCAGTTCGATTGCCTTGACCGAGGTCTTTGTTGTATCGGTAGCTGGCAAAAATCGCAACCCATTTGGCAGGTCGGGCCGAAACATCAATGAACGCATAGTGGTCGCGCATATAATATTCGCTAAATCCGCGCACCAAAGTTCCGGTATTGATGACAATATCAGTGCGGCTCGTCGCCCGTTGAAAGGTATAACCTGTGCTCAGCGAGAATCGCGGATCCGGTGTCCATTCGACAAATGCCGAGAATGTCCGGCTTTTCGTGCTGGCGTTAAAATCTCCGGCCGGATAATTTCCCGGCGGAGCGGTTGATGTTGATGGATTTTCGTTGTCCTTCGTAATTGCCGAAACATTGACCGAGAAACGGTTGAATGTCCAACGGCTGCGCACCCGCAGATTGGTGAATTTGTAGTTGGCAAGCCGTGTGAAAGCATTATCCGCATCGCCGTGCTGCACATCGCCAAAGATCACCCAATTCTTTGTCGGTTTGATCTTCATCCCGAGAATTACAGTATTGGTCTGATTATGTTCTACTTCGTTAATGAGAGTCCGTGTCGGGGTCGTTGCGGGCGGCAGCGTTTGGGTAAATCCCAACAGTTCAATCCGCCGTTTCGTGTAGCGGTAACCAACGTTAAAGCTGAAATAATTGTTGACTTGAAAATCGGCTTCGATCGTATTGGCAAAACGCCGGAATCCGGTCACCCGATCATAAAAAGTATTTGTGAACGTCGTTGCCCGCGGAGCTCCGGCAGAGGTTCTTGAGAAAACCGCTTCGGTAAAAGCATTGCCGCCGCTGATGCTGAATTGATCGAACGTAAAAGTTTCCGAAATCCGGAAGTATCTGTTGACGCTATAAGTTATTCCAAAATCAGCTCTGGTTTGCGGGCGTTTCGATTTACCGCTGATGTCGAATCTGTCCAGATCAATGATATTGTTTGAATTATCGCGTCCGGTAATCTGTTCGAGAAATGTGAAATTGCGGCTCGTGGACGAGTAAATTACCCGCGCCGTGAAATCCAGTTTCTTGGCAATCGTCCGCTGGGCTGTGAACATACCGTATTGCGTGTTGCCCTTAATCGGATAAGTTCGATTGAAAGTCGCAAGAGCAGCCGTATTGGTCGTGTTATAACCCGGATTCGGACCTAAGATCGAATAGAACGTATTATCTCTGAAATAGCGAAAACCATACGAAAGAGACACGTTAAAGCCGAGCAGTTTACTGTCAATTCCGGCGCGGAAATCTTTGGCACCGTTATTGACCTTTGACGCGATCGGATACTCGTCGCTGTAGGCGCGTGAGGTGATGCTTCCGGTTCCGGTTGTCTTATTGAACGAACCGCCGAAACGAAGCCGGAATTTGTCGGCGTTTGGATAAACGGTCAGATCGAAATCTCCGAAATTATGGCGTGTGTCGGCGGTATGACCGTTGCGGGCGTGATTGTTTAGATTGTTGAAATAAACGACCTGCCGAACATTTGAATCGAAACGGTAAAGTCCGACCTTTTCAACACTCACGCGGGTATAACCCGAAGGGTCGGCATTCCATCCCGACGAAGTGACAAGGAACGAATCAACAAACTTTGACTTTTTTTCCTTATTTTCCAGCAAAAAACTGGAATCAAACATCCGGAAGCCGGGGCGATAGTTAAAGTCGCTCCGATATTTGTTATCGTTGCCGTTAACGCTGACGCCGCGCACGCCGAATTCAAAACTCGAAGTAACGTCGTATCCCATGAACGTCACCGGTTCGTTCGCAGGCGTTGGCGAGGGAGTTTGCGCGTGCAAGCCGAGTGTCGCAAAGAGCAAACTTGCGGCTGCGAAAAATAAGAGGAACGAGATATTGTTTTGTATCGGGCTTTTTCCCCTTTGATTAAATTTGTAAACCATTTTTTTATCCTCCTCTTATCCTTTTATCTGAAGAAAACATTACTTGTATTTGAACCGTGAATTGCCGAGTGGCAAACCGTACAGTTCTGCGACCGGATAGATGTCTGACTATGCGGACCGCCGGTCGGACCATCCGAAAGCTGATCGGTAATACCGCTGTGGCATTCCAGACAAAGCTGCCGAACCTGCGGACGTTTGAGCATCTTCGGATTGGCTGAACCGTGCGGCGTATGACATGCCGAACAGCCTTCGACCTTGATCGGAGCATGTTCAAAGACAAACGGACCTTGTTTATCGGTGTGACATTTGATACAGGCCGCATCCGCGCCAACCGAAAGGTTTGCTTGTTTTTGCTCGAAACCGCCGTGGGCATTGTGACAATCACTGCAATTCATCGCACCTTCGAGAACTTTATGACGATTCGGTTTGCTGAACTGCGATTTTACTTCCGAGTGACAGCCGATACAGAGTTGCGGCTCACTTCTTTTGAGCATTGCAAACGTCGCCTTGCTCGGTGTTTCGCGCGTCGTTTCGCCCGGAATCACGATCGAACCCGGCTTAAAGGCCGCAAGCTGCGGACCGTGCGCCGTGTGACAATCGGTACAGCCAACATCATTGCGCCAGTGATCGCCGCGACGAAAATTGTTATGACTTTCTTTGCCCGCGTGGCAGGCAAGACAGGTTTCCGAAATTTCTTTCGAGTTTTTGTTTTTAAATGAAATGATCTTTGTTTTATCGCCGCTGCCTTCGACGTGTTGTTTGCCGGGACCGTGACACGATTCACAACCTTGAACCTTGTCTTTCCAACCGTCCAGGTTGGAGAGTTTGGAATGTTTGGTGCCTGAAAACTCCTTAGCCCGATCTTCGTGGCAGCCCGCACAGGTTTCGCTTCCGACGTAATCATCGGGATTCGTGTTGGGCAGAACTGTTGATGCATCCACTTGATTTATTCCGTTTGTCCGAAAGCCGGTCGAGAACATTCCCGAACTCAGCCAAACAGCTAAGGAAAGCGTAAATACACTTAGTAAAACTACTTTTATATTCTTCGTTGAAGCCATAATTATTGCCTCCTCTTTGTGCCTTTGGTTTGTGTTGATTGAAATAGTTAAATTAAAGACACTATTAGTGCTGGGTTAATTTTAATTTTCTTTTCAATTAGGCGTCTGTGAGCAGTGTCACCGCGATTTGTGACGGACATCACAAATCATCTGGATTTGAGTGATTTTTTATTGTCCGCGAGCGAGAAACTGATAAAATTTTTGAATATTTGTACTGAGCATCTGCAAAAGGCAAAAACAGACTTCCGGCTCCGTTTGCAGAAAGCGAATAAGGTCGCCGCGCTCAATACATTCAAAAAGACACGGCGTCAGGGTTTTGAGGCTTGTTTCGTAAGGCAGATCGGTGATCGCTTCGGTCAAACCTAAAATTTCATTCGGCTCGACCGCCCGAACAAGATTTTGTTCGGGCGGCATAATGTTGGCAAAGAGTTCGGCGTGTCCTTCGCACAGAAAATAAATGCAGCACGGCATTTGTCCGTTTGCAAAAACAATCTCTTCTTTTTTAAATTGTTTTTTTTGTTTAATGGCGGTCAGCAATTGTCCGGTCTGAAGCGACAGATCACAAAACAAACGGTCGGCGAAAAATGCGTTGCCAAAAAAATATTCAGAGATGGTTTGTTCTTCGTTGAGCATTGCCTTGACCTCATTTTTTTGTAAGGCAGGTTCATACTCTCATTATTAAACCGTTAAAATTAGGACGAGCATCACACAGAAAGGTGACAAACATCACAAAATTTGACTGATTCAACTAAATAGAGCAATTTTTAAGTTTTCTACTGTTTGTAGTTCCGCCTTGAGGCGGTTTTAGTTTGAGTATTCAGATATTTAATGATTTACAAAACTTGAGTTTATGACACTCGAAGACCGCCTCAAGGCGGAACTACAAACATTTGACGAAATACCGGATAACTTAAAAATTGCTCTACTAAATAGAGCAATTTTTAAATTATCTGGTGTTTTGAGTCCCTGCTAAAGCCACGCAACCGCTGCGCTTCGCTGGCGGTTTAGCCACCTAAAGGCGGGACTCAAAACTTTTACCAAATACCAGAAAATTTTAAAAACGCAGTACTAAACACCGACAATCATTTCCAGTTTTTTCTTATCGTGGATAATCAAGTCGGAACCTTTTAAAGTTATCAGATTTCTTTCCCTGAAACTCTTTAAAAGCCGCGAAACCGTTTCACGCGAGGTGCCGATCATTTCGGCAATTTCTTCGTGCGTGTAGGAAATTTTCAGACGAATGCTGTTGCTTCCGTTGCTATTGCCGTTGCCGTTGCGATGTGAATTGCACCAGGCAAGAAAGAGTTTGGCAAGTTTGTCGGCGACCGAACTCGATAATCCGAGCGAACAGATCTGCAGATGCGCCGTTTGATAATTATTGCTGAGTTGTTTGACTGCGCTCAGACAAGCATCGGCATTTTGCTGTAAAAACCGCAGAAAATCGGCTTTTCTGACATAGTTCACCTGACACGGTTCTAAAACTTCGGCGGTCGCTTCATACGTCGAATCGGAAATAACCGCGCTCAAACCCAAAACTTCGCCGGGTTCGGAAATTTGCAGAATAATGATTTTGCCGTCACGCGAACAAGTTGAAAGTTTGACGCGTCCCTGACACAAAATATAAACACCGTTCGAAGGTTGTCCTTCGTTAAAGAGAACCGAGCCACGCGGATAAAGATTGGTTATTTTAAGTGATTCGAGATTTTGAAGGGTAGATTGCTGCAAATTGCAGAAAAAACCTCCCGAAGGAATATCGCAATCAACACATTTATGCTGAATTTTTAAATTATTGAGAACTCTCATAGCTCGTGTCATCCGATTTAATCTGCGAAAGAAAATGAAATTGTTTCGCCGTATTTAATCGCCGTAAATATTTGTAAAAACCTATAAGTGCGAAAAACAATTCTAAAAGCCTCATAATTTCGAGAACTTTAGTTCAACAGATGGCAAACTTTGTTCCACCGGTAAATCAGCCTTAAATGGTTGAAAATCCGGTTTTATCGGCTAAATAACTGCGAACTATTTCCCGATTAAGTATGATTTCTGCGAACTATTTCGCAGTTAAAATAGCTTTTCGCAAATTATTGGGAGCAAACTCGCAACGGCACGAATTTTGAGTGAAAAAGAAATACAGATTGTGATTTTGAGGTGAATTCAAACTACTGACAAAAATCGCAAAAGGATGTGCGGTATGAAAAAGAATTTATTAAAAACAGTGACAAGAACAAACTCGAAAGCAAAAGCGAAGTGAACTTTTTGAAGCGCAAGATAAGGTTGATGCCGATAAAGACGAACTGCTTGAAAATATCGAAGCGCGTTTGAATCAGGAAATCTCAAGCGAACAAATTTTTACGATTCGTTGGAAGATTGTATAAACCGCGAAATACGCGAAATACGCAAAATTAAGAAAAGGCATAGAATAGTTTTTGTAATTCTAA
>JANPDZ010000113.1:0-2219 GCA_031431735.1 Acidobacteriota bacterium
TGTGCCGTTCGGAGTTTTTCTGTCGGGCGGCGTTGATTCGAGCGCGAATGTGGCTTTGATGTCCGAACTGATGCCGCGTCCGGTCGAAACCTTCACGGTCGGGTATCACGACCACGAATATTTGAACGAATTGGATTCGGCACGGCGCGTCGCCAAAATGTTTCAAACCAATCATCACGAGGTCATGATCGGCGAAACCGAGCTGAACAAATTTTTGCCCGAACTTCTGTTTTATCTTGACGAACCATTGGCTGATCCGGTTTGCGTGCCGCTTTATTATGTTTCAAAACTCGCCCGTGAATCAGGCGCGGTCGTCATTCAAACCGGTGAAGGCGCGGATGAAATTTTCAGCGGTTATGACAAATATGTCAGTTATCTGAAAATTTACGAAAAATTCTGGAAACACGCCCAGCGCACGCCCGCCGCTTTGCGAAAGGCTTTCGGCGCAATTGCGCAACCGATTCTCGAAACCGCCAAATCAAAACGAATGGCAATCGAACTGGCGCGGCGTTTCGGAGCAAACGAGCCGCTTTTTTGGGGCGCCGCGATTGTTTATGACGAATCGCTGAAAAACCAAACGCTTTCCGCCAAAATGAAGCAAAAGCTCGACGGATATTCTTCGCTCGCGATCATCAAAGAATATCTGGAAAGTTTTGAACGCGGCAATCCGCAGGCGGATTTTCTTTCCGAGATGATCTATATCGAACTAAAACTTCGTCTGCCCGACTTGCTGCTGACGCGGATTGACAAGATCACGATGGCGAATTCGATCGAGGCACGAGTGCCTTTTCTCGACCATCATCTGGTTGAATACGCGCTCGGCGTTCCGCGCGAATTCAAGGTTGTCGGCAAGACGGGCAAGCATATTCTCAAACGCGCCCTCGAACCGATTTTGCCGCACGATTTGCTGTACGCGCCGAAACGCGGGTTCGGCGCGCCGATTCGTGAATGGTTTCGCGCCGGATTAGGCGATTTGTTTGAAGAACATGTGATGCGGTCAGCGATGGTTTCGCGCGAATTTTTCGATTACGCATTTGTCGCCCGAATGCTCGACGAACATCGCCGCAGCGTGTACGATTGGAGTTTTCATCTCTGGGGATTGCTCAATCTCAGTATGTGGTATGACCGCTGGATAGATCCGAAGTAATGAACGAAAAAAAGCCAATATTATTCGGACCTTTGCCTCCGCCGTTCGGCGGCGTTTCGATTTTTATGAAGGCAATCGCCGCTCGCGCCGCCGAGTTTGGTTTTCGCGTTTGGTCTTACAAGGGAAAACCCGAAAACAATGGGATTTATGTCAATCATCGCCGTTTCGGTCATCTCATCGCCCTGCTCCGCGAAGGTCGCCGGGCGCGAATAATTGATTCGACGCATTTTCACGTCGAATATCCAAACGCGGTCTTACTGCCGCTCTGGTTATTTGCAAAATTTTTTTTGCGTTTCAGATGGATAAAAATTCTGCACGACGGTTCGTTGCCCACGCGTTACGAGAATTTTAACGGTTTGCAGCGGCGGCTTTTTAACTCGGCGATTCGCCACGTGGACGAATTTATCGTTTCCGGCGAAGATCTAGAGATTTGGTTGCGCGAAGTATTCACGGTGCGGCAAAAAATTTCGTTTATCGCGCCGTTACTGCCTTTACCGCCGAATTGGGAAAACGAAAAATTACCCGATGAATTGTCCGAAAAACTCGCACCATTCGCCGCGCATCAAAAGCGGGTTTGTTCGGTCGGCATTTTTATTCCTTCTTACGGCTTTCATCATATCGCCGAAGCGATCGAAAAATTGCGGCGCGAAACAAATACCGACATTGGTCTGTTATTAGTTGACGGCGGTTTTGAGTGCGCCGATAATTTTCGTGAGATGGTTTTGAAAAATCGCGATTGGATCGAAACGGCGGAAAATGTTCCGCATCCGAATCTCGCTGATATTTTCCGGCAAAGCGATGTATTTGTCCGCGCCTTTGCCCACGAAAGCTACGGATTGTCGCGAATCGAAGCAATTTGGTGCGGAACGCCCGTGATTGCGACCAATGTCGGCGAAACACGCGGTATGGCGGTTTATCAATTCGGCGACGAAGCGGCTTTAATCTCTCATCTGAGAAATATCCTAAATGGAGAAAACATCTGCGATACGCACAAGTGGGCGGAGATATTTGACCGCGAAGCCGCGCAAAATCTGGAAAAATATTTGCGCGTGATAATGGGCAGCGAACAACT
>JANPDZ010000114.1:0-2160 GCA_031431735.1 Acidobacteriota bacterium
ATTAGGTTTTTCCCGCTTGACGGCTTTTAAATTCTTATCCTCGCCGGGTTCAAGACTCTCGGACAAAGCGCGGCAACTTGAAATTGTCGTTAAAAGCGCGAGAATAATAACAACTTTTAAGGTTTTTCGCCTAGATTTTGTATTCAATTTGATTTCTCCCTAACTGTATAACGGAACTGTTCGGCTTCTATTGTTTAAAATTTTGCTAATTTTACTTCGTGCGGCAAATTATAGCAAACGTAAAATCTGACTCTTGTCTTTTCAGAGAAATGAGCAAGGCGCGAGAGGCTTTACGTGATCGCGCCTTAAATCTGCTTTTTGTCAGCGATTATCATTTAACTGATGTTACGCAAAATTGCGGCTGTGCCGCCCGGATGTTCGGATTTCAGAACCGATGAAATGAAAATTATGAACCGGATGTTCAAATGTTGGGGAACAAAGCTGTCTTATTTACCTTCGGGGTCGTCAAACTTTGGTTTCGCCGGGTTTATTTTTGTGTAAGTCCCGTCAGCCGACACACCATTCCCAAAGCCACAATCAAAAGGGTCGCCAAATTGTTCGACGATCAACTTTCCGCCCGTGAATTTCATTGTGAATTTGCATTTATTTTTAGCGCCATCTACCTCCGGGGAAAAAGTAGCGTCTATTCCTTCAATATTTGCTACACCATCAGCCGAACCTTGGTTTAAGCTCCTTTCGTTGAATATCGAAAAAGATACTTTTAATTTTCCGCCGCCAAGCGCGAGAATTTTTATCACGCTCTCCCCTTTACCCCAGGTTCCGTTGACCTGCTCTGCGGTTACGATGGCTGGGTTTGTCTTTTCCACTTTCTTTGTCGTTTCTGCTTTATTGGAATTACTTTCCGGTTTTTCTGCTTTATTGGATTCACCTTCCGTCTTGGAATTACCTTCCGTCGGAGCTTTTTGCTTTAATTCAAGCTCTTTTTCTTTAAGAGCCAACTCTTTTTCCTTTAACTCCAATTCCTTTGATTTGTCGGTTCCCGAATTATTACAACCTGCCAAAGCAAGTAATGACAGAATTATCAAAATGGTCAGTATTTGTCTCATTTTTTTTCCTTTTTTTATTTTGTCTTGTGTTTTGTCGTTTTCATCGGTTCTGAAATGTCGGATTTCAGAACCGATGAAATGAAAATTATGAACCGGATGTTCAAATGCCGGGGAGCAAAGCTGTCTTAATAACAATAAAGAACGTCAAACTTTGTTCGTAATGTTTTGTTCATAATTTTTAATTTTTAACTTTCGTTAATTTCTCCTGTTGTCTTTTTTCGGTCTGTTCTTTTTCTGCTCGACCGCTTATAAACGATGAATGACGAATGCAAGAATCCTTCTTCAATTCAACATTCATCATTCATCGTTTGGTTGCCGTTATTTCCGAGTCAGAAATAAGGACGGCAAACTTTGTAACATTCTATTCAACTACCTGTATATTTGTGGGTCTGCCGCCGCCGTTTTCGACTTTTACCGTTTTCGCGCCCGGAGCGCCTACGCGGTAGCTTTCTTGCGAAACGAAGGTTTGTTTTTCAGCAGAATACTCACTAAAATCTACAGTCATCCCCTGATATGAAACGTATTTTGATGATTTCTTACTGCCGAGGTTTCCAAGGTAACTATCAAAGGCATAACCGACACCTTGTATTTTCTCGAATGTCGCCAAATTTTTATCAGAATTATTGGTGACAGTTAAAGTCGCACCCTCGTTATTGGGGATTACTATCACAGAGGAAATCATTTTATCCAGTTGTGGAACATTCGGATTAGTACTGGCGGTCAAGAAACCTGTGCTGCCCGGCTGTGTAAAACAGAATCCTTTAAAGTCATCGTCACGACAAAGAATTGCTCTGACTTTTTTCCCTATTTTGACGGAAACGGTAGTGTCGTTGGTGATACCGAGTGCCGCAGGATTTCGATAAACTCCGGGGTCATACCGTCCTTCAGTTCCCGTTTTGGCGGCTGATATTTTCGCACAGCTTCCCTGGAAATCTTTTTCGGTATATAAGAAAATTAGACTTTGGACGAAATTGGACGAAAATAATCAGCTAAGTCGTTTAGATTTGGTTAAACTCGCTTCAGTTTTGACCTTTTTCATACCTTTGTGCAAAAAAGTAAATTTCACAAAGGTATGAAAAAGCCTCCTTCACCA
>JANPDZ010000115.1:0-10706 GCA_031431735.1 Acidobacteriota bacterium
ATTTACCATACTCATTGATACCGATATATTGAAGGAATTACCTTCTTCGCTTCCAATTTCAACAATATAATTTGCCATATTTTCTCCTATATCAACTACGCCTTATACCAATAGCCTTTGTAGCACATTATTCCGGCTCCCGGAGTTCCTATGACAATCCCGTCATAAAAAAGATAACCCGTTGATAACAATGGATCTCCGACTTCGCCAAAACAAATTAGCGATCTTCCAATACCTCCGACTAAAGACGCGCTAACGGTAATAATATGACCCCAGCCGGTTATATCGGAAAAATTAACGTGACACCAACCGGCAGGTCCTTTAATTATTCTGGTTCCGACCGAAGGGAAACTTTCATCAGAAATCGATCCGCCGGCCGGCAGTCCGATGCCGATCCCGATACCTGCTCCGACAAATTCAAACCATTGTGTATCTCCGTTGCCCGTATCTTTTATGCGAACACCTTGAAGTGTTATTCCACCCTGAACACCTTCTCCGCCGGTGGCTTCATAACTTCTGCTCGTGTCAAATTCAAGAGTAGTTTTAGAACAACTGGCTATCAGTTGTAATAAAGCAACCAAAACAGTAAAAAACATATATTTCTCCTTCGTAAAATTATCTATTGTTTTGCCCGCGCCGCGAGCGAATTACGACAGACAAGCAACGGGCCCGCCTCAGTTTCTAAATAATGAACCTCGCCTGTTTCCGTCAGACGGAAAACTGCCGTTTCCGAAATGTTTGCCACGGCGGCGGCTTCGGCGATGCTCAAATGCGGAGTGTTCGACCGGCACGATTGGCAAAAAACCGTTGCCGGATAATTTCCTTTGAAACTAATCGTGGTGATCTCGTGCGTTTCCCAAACAATTTCCAAACGTTTTTTTACTTTCATTGACATTGAACCTCTGCTAAAATTAACGACACGAATTTGAATTTCTTCCGGGAATTGGTTTCCGCGTATTTCGTGGTGAATCCAGCATCGCCGAAAGCAAAGTAAAAAGTCGTAAATTCGGCGGTAAATTTTGGTAAATTTTTCTAAAACAGGCGGTTTTGACAAGATGAACAGTGAGCCAAAGAAAATTATTTCCTTTGCCGAATTTGAGCTCGACGCGGCGCATCGGCGTTTGATGCGCGAAGGGAAACTTTTGCATCTGAACGCGAAGGCATTTGATTTGCTGGTTTATCTGGCGGAAAATGCCGGACGCGTTGTCACCAAAGACGAGATTCTGGACGCAGTTTGGGAAAATCAATATGTCGAGGAAGCCAACTTAAAAGTGCAGATGTCGGCGCTCAGAAAAGTTTTGGGCGAGCAAAAGGACGACCGCCGTTTTCTCGTCACGATTCCGGGCAAAGGTTACAAATTCGTCGCCGATATGAATAACGGCGACCGCGAAATCGTCATCGAAAGCCATCGCTTTTCGCGTCTCGTCGTTGAGCAGGAAGTAGAAGAGGAGCAAATCACAACCTTACCGAACGTCACCGCGTCACCGCGTCACCGCGTCACCGCGTCGAAGTTAGCAGCGATCGGCGGTTTCGCCGTTTTGCTGGCGGTGGCTTTCGGAGCTTATCAATATTTTAATTTGAAAAAGGCGGACATTTCGTTTGAGAAAATAAAATTCACGCGATTAACGAACAGCGGCAAAGTATCGGGCGCCGCCGTTTCGCCGGACGGAAAATACATCGCGTATGTTTTGGGCGAGAGCGAGGGCAATAGTTTGTGGATTCAGCAGGTCGGCACGGCGAGCAACGTCCGGCTTTTGCCGCCCGTCAAGGCGCAGGTTTATGAACTGACTTTTACGCCGGACGGCTCGCATATTTTCTACAGTCTTTTTGCGGACGGCAATGCCGATCTGGAATTTTATCGGATTTCCTCGCTCGGCGGAGTGAGCGAAAAAATCCCGAACATCATCGCCAGTTTTATCTCTTTCTCGCCCGCCGGAAAGCGTATTGCTTACGCGCAATCAGATTCCGCCGCCGGACAAAATTATCTGGTCATCGCGGACGCGGACGGCACGAATCAACAAACGATTGCCAAAAAAAATCAACCGAACACTTTCGAGACGCAAGTTCCGGTCGTCGCTTGGTCGCCCGACGGCGAAACGCTCGCTTGTCTCGTCAATCATTTTGAAGAGGACGCGAGTTATTCTTCAATCGTTGGCATCAACATTAAGGACGGAAGCGAAAAACTTTTGAGCGAGCAGCGTTGGTATGACGTTTTCAGTATCGAATGGCTGAAAAACGGAAGCGGTTTGTTAATCTCGGCGAGCGATAAAGTTTCGGGCAGCAATCAAATCCGGTTTCTTTCCTATCCAAACGGCGAAGCGCGACAAATTACAAATGATTTGAGCCAATATAATTCCTTGAGCGCAACCACCGATGGCAAATCTTTCGTTACGATCCAGACCAGCAAGTCAAGCGGCATTTTCGTCGGCGAAGCGGGCGCGGGCGATTTTAAGGAAATCGTTTCCGAAACCGGAGAATTGCATCCGTTTGTTTGGACTCCCGACGGAAAAATTATCTTTCGCTCAAGCAAAGACGGCGTTTCAAATCTTTGGACGATTGACGCGGACGGCAACAATCGCCGGCAATTAACCGCCAACGCGCAGGTTGACTCGCGTGGAATGTGCATCTCGCCGGACGGAAAATATCTTGTTTTCGGGTCGTGGCGCAACGGCAAATCAAATCTCTGGCGCGTTGACGCGGACGGCGGAAATTTGACGCAACTGACAAATGGCGAAGTTGATACTCGCCCGCAATGTTCACCCGACGGTCAAGCGGTCATTTATCAAAGAGGCTTGCACACCAAACCGATATTGTGGAAAGTCAATCTCGAAGGCGGCGAACCCGTTCAGCTAACCGATTTCTACGCCAAGTGGAACGTTATTTCAACCGACGGGCGGCGAGTTAGTTTTTTTCAAATGGTTGATGGTAAATGGCGCATCGGAATCATTTCTTCGACCGGCGGCGCGATTTTGCAACGCTTAGATGTTCCCGCAACGTTAAAGGAAAACGAGATTCGTTGGTCGCCTGATGACCGTAGTTTATTTTATATCAGCACAATCGGAAACGTCGGTAATGTTTGGAGTCTGCCGCTTGACGGCTCGGAAACAAAGCCCGTCACAAACTTCAAATCGCATTATCTGGATGATTTTACGTTTTCGCCGGACAGCACAAAGCTAGCCGTTTCACGAAGTGTAACGGTCAGCGACGTGGTTTTGATTGAAAAAGTTCAATAACTTGAAGGCTCAACACAATTTTAGACGAATGCACGAAAGAGTTGAGTAAATTTCATAAAATTACTTACCCGATACGTGGAAAATAGTCAGGATTTTTATCGTCCCACGGCGAAATTCTCCATTCGTCAACTTTTCCGCTTGGGGTAAAATATATCTGAAAATGTTCGATTGTTGTTTTTGAATCGTCCTCGTCCCTTACTTCAATGTTGTAAAGCCAAACTTCTTCGTCCGAAGTTCCGCCGGCGCCGCAGCATCGGCCGCGTGTTTTTCGGTCGGGTTCGCCCAAATATGTCAAAATTTCCGCTTGAGATTTGCCGTCTAACAAATATCCCTCAGCGGCGTATTTTTTCCAACGTAGATCTTTAGACATTTCGCCGCGGGTTTGGGCGTCGCCTTCGCGCCAGAGTTTTGAATCAAATGATCTCTCTTGAAAGGGTCTTTTTTTTTGCAGTAGCAAGTTTTTGACAGTTCCGCATGAAACGAAAAGACTTAAAACCAAAATTCCAAACGACATTCTCAATAATTTATTTTGCATTTTTCAGAAACCTTTCAAGTTTGACCAATTTTCCAATGGTTTTTGCTTATTTTACGACAAATTGAAAAAAAATGATGACTAATTCCAAAATTTGTGATAAATATTTTCCAATATGAAAAAAGCGTTGATTCTATTTTTGATTGGCTTTGGATGTTTTGAAATTTCGGCGCAGAAGGTTTTGAAGAACAAACCTGTTCCGGTCAAAACCGATTTGCAAAAACTCGTCGAAACCGAACAATTCTTTGCTATAACCGCCGCCGAGAAAGGCACGAAAACGGCTTTTCTGACATTTCTCGCCGATGACGGAATTGTATTTAATCCGACCGAAACAAACGGCAAACTCGTCTGGAAGGCGCGTCCCGAATCGCCCGCACTGCTCGCCTGGAATCCGGCTTGGGCGGATATTTCGTCTGATGGAAAATTGGGCTATACAACGGGCGGTTGGGAATATCGCCCGAAAGGGAAAGCCGATCAACCGACGGCATTCGGCGAATATGTCACAATTTGGAAAAAACAAACGGACGGAACATTCAAAGCCATTCTCGACATCGGCATCAATCATCCGGCAAACAGTTTTTCGACAACCGCCTGGAAATCGCCGGGCGATGCCGGAACAGGCGTAAAATCTGTTAAAAACGGCGTCACTTCGAACACTCTGACCGATATTTTTTCCAACAAGAGTATGGCAAACGGCTATTTCAATTATCTTGCCGACGATTGCCTCGTCTTGCGCGAGGGAAATCTGCCCTTTGTCGGCAAACAAACAGCTTTTTTCAACCTTGAAAAGCTCGACAACGAATTTTCTCCGGCGGATTTTTTGAAATTCAACGGTAATACTTCAAAAATCTACGGCAATATGATGTATATTTCGGGTGAATACCAACTGACCGCCGCTGATAAATCGGTGAAAAAATGGAACTTCGTGCAGATTTGGAAATATCGCAACGGCAAATGGCAGATCGCGCTCGATATTTTTAATCCGATTCCGCCGCCGAAAAAATAATTTCCTTTAGCGGTTTGAAAACCTTTTTGCCCACGCGCATACACGAATTAAACGAAAAAATTAAAACATTTTTGAATTTCGTCTTTAAATTTAGTGTATGCGCGTGTGTGCGCGTGGGCAAAAATAACTATTATTTATTAGCTTTATGAAAAACATCTTGCTTGTATCCATTATCATTCTTAGTTTTACAAACCTATTCGCGGAGGGCGAAGCGCAGAAAATCTTTGACACCGAAAAGGCTTTTGAAAAGACGGTCGCCGAAAAAGGCATCAATCAAGCCTTTATCGAATTTCTCGCGCCGGACGGATTGGTTTTTGTGCCGAATGCGACGAACGGCCGGGAATATTGGAAAAATCGTCCGCCATCGCCCGCCGCGCTCACTTGGAATCCGACATTTATTGACGTTTCTTCAAATGGCGCGCTCGCTTATTCGACCGGCAACGGGATTTACAAACCGAAGGACAAAGACGACACCGAAGCATTTTACAGCGAATACGCGACCATCTGGCAACGCCAGCCCGACGGAACGTATCTCGCCGCGCTCGATATCGGAATTTCGCACTCTCAGCCGAGCACGGAAACAAAATGGACTTCGCCGACGGATTCGGGCAAGGAACTCAACGAAAAGAAATTTTCCGCCGCCGATGCTTCGACCGCGTTTTTTGAAATGGTCACAAAGCAAGGTTTGAGCAATGCTTACAAAACTTTTCTCGCCGACGATGCACGGCTTTTGCGCGAAGAGAAAATGCCGATCGTCGGCAAACAAAACGCGTTGAATGAATTGAAAAATGATAAGTCAAAAGTATTTTTCGCCAAACGCTCGTTTTTTGTCGGCGCGGCTGATATGGCGTATATCAGCAATTCTTACACGGTCGCGGACAAAACCGGAAAAGCGGTCGGGACGGGTAATTTTCTGCAAGTCTGGAAGCTGCGCGGCGGCAAATGGCAGATCGTCTTCGATGTTTTCGTGCCGAATCCGCCCGAGAAATCATAAGTCTGGTATTTACTTATTTTGAGCAATTTGTTTTTCGATGAAATCGCCGAGTTCCTGCATCTTGATCTCGCCAACTTTTTGAAATGTAGTGTTTTTAGTGCGAAGAACCACAGCTGTCGGGTTGTCGTCCGCCCCGCCTTGCTGCTGAATAACGATTAACTGCGAGGGTTTGCTGTAAGGTATCTGCATACCCTTGCGGTATTGAAGCATCGTAAAATATCCGCCGCGAAATTGACCGTTTTCATCATCGAGAATAGCGGTGAATTGACCGTTTTGATAGCTCAGGATGTTGAGAAAATCATCCGTTCCGCCGCCATTTGTCGAGAACATAATTTCCGATTCATCGGATTTGAGAAATCTGACGTTTTCAAGATTGCCGAGTCCGAAATCTTTTGTTTCGTAAACAATCTTGCCCGATTTGTCATAAATACTTAGCTTATCGCTGGTCTTGAACATCGAATCATCGGTCGGCGGTTCCTCAACTTCACGGACTACGCAATAGAAGACTTTGCCGTTACTTCCCCAAAATTTTATCTCGCTAATTTTTTCAGCTTGGATTTTGCCGAGCAGTTCGAATATTTTCTGATTTTCTGTTGAACTCTTTTGCGCGTTGACGGGAACATTGCTTTGTTGACCGATCAGATAACCGCCCGCGACTGAAAACGAGATTAGCGCGAGAAAGAGAAAGTAATGCCTCATTGATAAGTTTTAGCGACTGGAGCGCAATCCGTCCCGGTTGCCTGAGCGCGAGAGCGCGAAAATGACGTTTGTTGGTTTAGTGCCGTAAAATTAACAAGGCTTTTTCGCGTCGAAGCGACGCTCATGGCAACCGGGACGGATTGCGCTCCAGTCATAACTTTTTACTGACGTATTACAAGAGAAATGTTTTACCGATTGACATATTTTTGACTCCGAAAAAAGAACTTTTTTCAATTAGACACTAAAACCGGAGAATTGTTCCAATCTTCGCGCCGCCGCTTGCCAAAATCGCCAATCATTCGCAAACTCTAAAACGTGAGCGAAACATTTTCTCAAGTCGTTGAACTTCTAAAACTCGAAGCCGCCGCAATTGAGCGGACAGCAAACACTTTAACCCGCGAATCGGTCGAACAGGCGATCAATTTATTGCTTCGGTGCACGAGCAAAATCGTCGTCATCGGTGTCGGCAAATCGGGCATCATCGCCAACAAGATCGCCGAAACGATGACCTCGACCGGAACGGTTGCCGTTTTTCTGCATCCGACCGACGCGCTACACGGCGGACTTGGCGTAATTACAAAAGGTGATTGCATTATCGCCCTCAGCAATTCGGGCGAAACTGACGAGATTCTCGCGCTTCTGCCGGCGTTAAAATTTAGAGAAGTGTCGCTGATTGCAATTGTCGGCAACACGGATTCGACGCTCGCACGAAATGCGGATGTTGTGCTCGACGCGTCGGTTGATAAAGAAGCGTGTCCGCTCAATCTCGCGCCGACGACCTCGACGACCGTTGCTTTGGCAATCGGCGATGCGCTGGCGATAACTTTGATGCGGTCGAAAAATCTATCGGCGGAAGATTTTGCCGCCAATCATCCGGCGGGACGACTTGGCAAACGGCTGACGCTCAAAGTTTCAAATTTAATGCACGAAAGCCCGAATGTTGAACCGCAGGCAAACTGGCTCGAAGTCGTCAGAGCAATTTCAAAATATGCCCTCGGCGCGGTCAATGTCGTTGATCTTTCGGGCAAGCTCGTCGGAATCGTGACCGACGGCGATCTGCGAAGAACTATCGAAAAAACCGCGCCCGAAAATCTTGCAAACCTCAACGCCGAACTGATGATGACGCGCTCGCCCGTTTCGGCTGCGCCCGAAATGCTTGCTTTTGATGCTCTCAACATTATGGAAAATCGCCCGTCGCAGATCTCCGTTTTGCCGGTCGTTGATGAAAGCGGCGCGGCGGTCGGTCTGCTGAGATTACACGATATTGTGCGAAGTGGTTTGTAATCTGAGAGAAATGTTTTAGCGCAAGTTATAAAGATACAAAACCGCCGCCCAACACGAAAACACACAAAACGTGGATTTTGTTTTGGGATATAAATTATTTAAGAAATTTGCCAAACATTTATTTTAAGGACAACCTGTTTCTTGCTCTTTGTCTCTATTAAGCGTTAGATTCTTTATGTTGACAGATTTTTTGACCGCGAGAGAGGAATAATAAATGAAAAAAATTTCAGGTTTGATTTTATCGGTTTTACTGCTGGTTTCAATGTCACCGGCGCAGACGGCGGATGTCACGATTCAGCTTAACGAACAGTTTTTCGACGTATTGCTCGACGCGCTTTTTAAGAATTCAACGGCGCCTGAATTTCCGATTTCTTTAAATAATCCGAAGACCGAAGATCCAAGCTCCAAGACTTTGGTTTCAAGTCTCAACGAAGACCAAAAGACCAAAACCCAAAATCCAAATACATTTTGCAATGATTCAATCATACTCCAGCGCGAGATAGACGGCACGCGCACGGCTGTTCGGTTTCGCGACGGAAAGATTTTCGCGCCGATCGCTTTTACAGGTACTTACAATCCGCCGCTGATCGGCTGTATTGATTTTGCGGGCATCGCGGAAACCAATATCGAACTGGTATTTGACGAGCGGAAACAGGCACTCGTCGGCCGCGCAAAAGTTTTGTCCGTCAATTTGAGCGGCTCGGGCGGAATCGGCAGCGGTTTGCTGGCGCGAATGGTGCAAAACTCGATTGATAAAAAAATCAATCCGATCCAGATTCTGGCGATGGACAGAATTTCGTTTATCGTGCCGATTCAAAACGCCGGAAGTTTGAAAATGAAGGCAAACGGAATCCAGCACGAAATCACGAATGGTGCGTTAAATGTGCGGATTTCTTATGAATTTCAGTAAAGCGAGGCGCAATTGCGTTTATCCGATAAGGTTTAAGACGTGTCGGATATGGTTGTTTTTTTTGCGCGGTTCATCTCATAAACCCAATGATTATTAAAGTTTATTTATGGCATAGTGATTGCCATTCAGTCTTCCGTAACTAATAAGACAATTCGCAAGAATAGATTTGGGGGTTAAAATGCAATCTAAATATTTCAAACAATCAGCACTTTCTTTGATGATCGGCGGGTTGGTTTTCTTCGGTGCCAGCGAGGTTGCTAATGCACAGAAAAATCGTGAACGCCGTGACGAAATTCGTCAGGAAGAGAATCAAAATAATAAAAAGCAAGAGCAGGAACGCCAAGAAAAACAAAATCAGCAAAATCAGCAACGCAATGAGCAACGCCGTAATGAACAACGGCAACAGCAACAACAACAGGAAAACGAGCGTCGCCAACAAGATCAGCAGCGTCAGCAAAACGAGCAGCGTCGTCAGCAAGAACAGCAAAATCAGCAACGGCAAGTTCAGAATCAACAACGTCAAGAACAACAACGGCGGCAGCAACAGCAAAACGAGCAACGTCAACAGGAAGACGGACGCCGCCGGAAAGAACAACAGCAACAACAAGAAACCAACCGTCGGCGCGATGACGATGAACGGCGTCAGAAAGAACAGCAACAACAGCCGGATTGGCGAAATCAACGCCAAAACGAAGAACGCCGTGCGGAACAGCAGCGACAGACCGAGGAACAGCGTCGCCGTCAACAGCAGCCACAGCAAAATCCGCGGCAGGATCGTAATACCCAACGCACTGACCAAAGACGTTATGAACAATACGATCGTCAACAACAGGAACGGCTGCAACGCGAGCGTTTAGAGTCTTACCAACAGCAATGGCGCAACCAGCAGCGTAATGAACAATTTCGCCGCCGACAGCTTGAGCAACAACGCCGCCGTTATCAACTTCAGTATCAGCAACGTTATCTCGAACAATTACGCCGCGACCAGATTCGTCTGCAACAAGCGCGGTACTACGATAATTTGATTAATAATTATCGCTATAATCGCAACGGAAGTTATTATTATACGAGTCAATACGGCGCACAAATGCTTCGTCAGGCTGTCAACAACGGTTATGAAGAAGGTTACCGTGCCGGACAAGCCGACCGTGAAGACGGTTGGGATTACAACTACGACAATAGTTACGGCTACGAAGATGCGACCTACGGTTATGACGGTTATTACGTCGGATTGGACGAATATCGTAATTACTTCCGCGAAGGTTTTGAGCGCGGCTACGAAGACGGATATTACCGCCGTTATGAATATGGAAACTATAACAACGGCAAATATTCGATTATCAGCTCAATTTTAAGTGAAATACTTAACGTCGTGCTTTTCTAAAAAACAAGATTCGCTTTATCCGGCTTCAAAAGTTTTTATATCTTTTGAAGCCGATCTTTTTTTATTGGCAGCTAAGATAATCGCGCAAAACCCAACCGATTATTTCTCTTCTTCCTTTTTTGACGCTGATTCTGGACCATTTGTTTCCGGCGGTAGAATCGTCAATTGCCACCAAAGTTCCGTTTCTGACGGTCGTCAGAATTTTTCCGTTCGGTTTTGCACGAACGTTAAGCGGAGTGCGAGTCGGGTCTTGGACGATGCAAGGCATCCAATCCGTCATCATCCCGATATTTTTAGTTTCGGCGTTTGTAGAACCTACTTGTCCGGCAAAAATCGCAACCATCAACATTGCGATGAATAATAAATTTTTTAGCATTTTTTTCCTTTCTCCTGAAAAATTTAACTGAAGCCTGTGGAGAATTTTAAATTAACAAATATTCGATTCTTAGCGCAACCTTGCGGGGAAAATTCGAGGTTGTGCTTTTCTTAGGAACGTGTAAATAATAACTTATAACGATCTATCAATTGCCACTAGTGGTGCTTGGTGGAAATAACCTCGCACTTTTGATTATCAAAAGACGAACTGTAAATGTCCATAATTAAATGGCTTTGCTATCATTCGATTGAAATATCACACAAATTCTCTCTGTTGGGAAATTTCCAC
>JANPDZ010000116.1:0-4332 GCA_031431735.1 Acidobacteriota bacterium
CGCCCATAGCGCGAGCCATTAGTATCTACACAAGTCTAAAAGGCTTGTTTTCAGCCTCGAAGAGGCGAAATATAATAGCCCAATGCGGAGCGTTGGGTGGCGGACGGCAAATTTTTAAGCCCTGAAAGGGCGACATCCGCCGATTGCGCCCTTGCAGGGCTTAGTATGGAGGCGACTTTTGACCTGGCGCGATGCGCTAGGCTATCATATTGTGCCTCTTCGAGGCTGAAATCCGGTCGCAAAAACTTGTGTAGATACTAATGGCGCGAGCTATGGGAAATTAGTAAATTTGAATTAAAAGCTATCGGAGATAGCGATAGAATCGAGTATCTGTCGCCCGTAGTCACGGGCTTGAATGATATTTTTTCAAGCCAACCCATAGCTCGCGCTATGGGCAGCGTAGCGGGGTGCTGTCGCCGTTTCCAACGGCTAAAAGCAAATTTGCGTAACATCAGTTACATTATATTTCAAACTGAAATTTAGACGTAAGCAGGGATGAATAAGTTTCGTGACATAATGCAGAAGCCCGCACGGAGTAAGGGCGAATTACACACTTACGAGCGTAGCGTGTTTCCGCAAAGTCATTATGTCGCAAAATATATGCTGACCTGCTTATTCGGGTGCGGTGAATGATATGAATGAAGAAAACGAAAATGCTGTCAGCGCAGAAACAGAAAAACCTGTCAGCGCAGAAAAAGACGAAAACACAAGCGAAGAAACGACCAAATCGACAAAAATTCCGAGCCTCTATCATAACTACATAAGTTTGGCGGGTATTGTCATTGCCATTGCCAGTTTGATCAGTATCATATTTCTGTTTGTGCTTGAAATGACCAGCTCATCTGACCAGCCTTACTTGGGAATTCTGATTTACATTATGTTGCCGGGCGTGATGATATTCGGAATTTTTATTATTTTGGTCGGAATATTGTGGGAACGCCGCCGCCGCCGGAAACTGACACCCGAACAAATCGCCGCCTATCCGATCCTCGATCTGAACGGACCGCGCCGCCGCCGGATGTTTATGACCTTTTTAGTTTGTTCATTTATCTTTTTGTTTATCAGCGCGTTCGGCAGTTACCGCGCTTTTGAGTTCAGCGAATCGGTCGAGTTTTGTGGACAGCTTTGTCATACGGTGATGAAACCCGAATTTACGGCTTATAAGGCTGCTCCGCACGCGCAGATCCGCTGCGTCGAATGTCACGTCGGAAGCGGTGCCGAAAGCTATGTGCGGGCAAAATTCGGCGGCGTTCGCCAGCTTTACAGGCTCGCCACGGGAACTTACAGCACGCCCATCAAAACGCCGGTTGACACGATGCGGGCGGCGAATGAAACCTGCGGAAAATGTCACTGGTCGGAAAAGTTTTACGGTGAACAATTGAGAGTTTTCAATCATTACGCATTTGACGAAAAAAATTCTCTCAATCAAACGCGGCTGCTCGTCAAGGTCGGCGGCGGAAATCCGAAGACCGGCCAGGCTTCGGGAATTCACTGGCATATGAATCTCGGAAATGAGGTGACGTTTATTTCAACGGACGAAAGACGCCAGGATATTTCATGGGTGCGGATGAAAGACGCGGACGGCAAAATTGTTGATTACACAAAGAAGGATGTCACGGTTTCCGACGAAGAAATCGAAAAATCACCAAAGCGAAAAATGGATTGCATAGATTGCCACAATCGCCCGACGCATATTTATCTTTCACCGAACAAAGCGGTTGACAACGCGCTCGATGCCAAGAAACTCGATATTTCACTGCCTTTCGTCAAAATGAAGTCGGTCGAAGTTCTTTCGCAGACCTACACCACAACGGACGAAGCATTAAGCGCGATCGCGACGAATTTTGACGGCTTTTATAAAACTACTTACCCGGAAATTTACGTATCAAAAAAGAAGGTGATTGACAATGCCGTGATTGAATTGCAGCGAATCTATCAGACATATTTTTTCCCTGAAATGAAAACCGATTGGTCGTCGCAGATCAACAATATCGGTCATTTCAACGCGCAAGGCTGTTTCCGTTGCCACGACGGACAGCATTTCAGCCGGGAAGGGCAGGTCATCCGCAACGATTGCACCATTTGCCACACAACGCTAGACCAGACGTTCGCCGGAAAAACGACGCCGTCGGTTGACGGAGCGTTTAAGCATCCGGTTAATCTGGGCGACAAAAACACTTATCAATGCGCCGTTTGCCACAAAGGCGACAGGTCATACAAACATCCTTTGAATCTCGGCGATATTTCAAAGTTTCAATGTGCAGAATGTCATAAAGGGGCAGACAAAGTGTTGCTGAACAACGTAAAGTGAGTTGAGCTAAAAATTTAGAGTGGTTTAAATTACTGCAAAAAGGCGAATTAAACATTTTAGTTGAATTTCGTAAATTTGCTGCCCTGGCTTTTGTTAGGGTGTTCTAACATTTTTCATGCTAAAACTAGTGCTAAGTCAAGGTTGAATTGACGGGTTTTTGCTTGTCAGAACCAGAAGCGGTAGCGACTTGGTAAGTTTTTACCCGCTCGCTACCGCTCGGGGTTCTGACAAGTTGCCGTCAATTCAACCTTGACTGAACACTATATCCACCAATGACTTTTCCCATCTTCTGACCAACATTTAATATTTTTATCAGGAGAAGCCTTGCAAGAACACACAACAGTATCACTGGGGGGCGGTTTTCCTGGCTCTGGATCAATCCGTGCACCGTATGCCGTATACCAACCTTTCCCACCACACTTTTTACAACCTGGTGGTATTACAAATTTATATTTGTCTAATGGGTCAAAACCAAAAGGATCAATTTTTGAGTCTGGAATGAGGAGGATATCAGAACTGGAGATTCTTTCTGATTTTGAACCAAACAAAATGGTTTTGCACCGGTTTAATAAATTTCTCCAAAAACCGAAAAACTTTCCATATTTATCACTAAATTTTCTTTTTGATTCCATTGTTTTATTTTTGCTTCAATTGGTTCACCAATACATACTTTCTTGATATAACCAATTTTTATTTGTTTATAAAAAAACTAAAACTCCTTTAAAATATCAGAGAAACTCAATTTTGGAAAACTGGAAAATTCTAACTCAAATTCAACATTAGACAAAACGGTTAAACTGTCTAATTAGAGCGTGTCGCATAAAAGAGAGGAAATTTCTCTCTCAAAGTTGAAAATATTTTCGTTCTCCCTGATGCTTCTATTTGGAATGCCTAAATTTCAAATACAAGGAAGCAATCATGGGAGAACACAGCGATTTTATCTCGTCCGACGTTATTTTACCATCTCAATTTGGAGAAATGGTTTCAATTTTTGTTCATTACGATCATCCCTTGCTCGAGTTAAAGCGAACTTTGGATTGGGTGCAGTTGGAATCGGTGATGGTCAATCATTGGCAAAAAGCGGGCAAGAATGTCGCTGGCGGGCGTGGACTTTCATTTCCGGTTTCATTTTATGTACGCTTGTTGGTCTTGATGTCAGTGCGGTCTTTGAACTCGCGCGAGATGGAGCAATATATTTCGGAATCGGTCGTCGCCCGACTGTTTTTAGAGGTCCGGGAACCGCTCAGATTTCAAATCAAGGATCACTCTTCGATCGCACGGGCGCAAGCCGGATTGGGCGAAGCGGGATACAAAGAAGTCAATCATTTGATGGTCAAGGAGGCAGTGCGGTTGGGATTTGCCAAGACGGAAATACTGTCATCCGATACAACGGTGCAAGAACCGGCGATCGGCTATCCGCACGAAGCGGGGATTTTGCGAGGAGTGGCACAAAGAATTGGACGAATCGCTTCAAAATTAAAGCAAGCGGGAGTCGAATGTGCCGAAGAATTGAGCGGGAAAGTGAAAGAAGTTCGGAATGCCATTGTTGGCATTAGCATTATATCGGAAGCTATTTGGGAAAAAAGCGACACCCAAGATGCTCGTGTACGATCGAGGCGGAGACTCCGCCCGGACGCGGCGGAAGTTGGAGGCGGAAGGGGTCAAGAAAGTCGGGATACAACCAAAAGGAAAAAAGGAATGGTCAATTGTCGAGGGCGACCAAACGATAGCGATCAGTCAGCGCGGGAAGACCGAAGGAGTGATCGGGACATTGAAGAGCGAGCGATACGAATTCAATCGGGGGCGACAGCGAACCAACGAAAGCTTAAAAGCAGCGGGACAACGTTCGATGTTGGGGATGAACATAAACAATCTATTACGAGACTTGGTGAGAACATAGAAACATTCAAGGCGTCTGAAAATGTGCAAAAAAAGAGCGTCAAAGAAATGAATCAAAGAGTGAGAAACCAATTTAGAAACAGACAGGATGATTCACCCTTTGTTTTATGCGACACGCTCTA
>JANPDZ010000117.1:0-2611 GCA_031431735.1 Acidobacteriota bacterium
CTGAGGGCGCAGAGATTTTTTAATTTCTCTGCGCCCTCAGCGTTCTCTGCGTTAAAAAAGAACTATTTCTTCATCGTCAGTTCAACGCCTGTTGCTTCAAACGAAACTTGGGTGACGGTTCCGTCTTTGTTGATGTTGTCAAATTTTGCGCCGTCTTCTTCAACCATATGTTTGACTTCTTCCGCCGACAAGGTTTTGACGGTGAAAATGCCTTCGGCTTTCGCCGTTGCGCCGGCCGAACTGAGCGGAATAAAAAAAGCGTGGTCTTTCATTTTTACCATGACCGATTTTGCGTCCTTGGTCGGCGCGAGTGCCAGCCAACAGCCTTCGGACTTGCACGAACGGACGATCACGCCTTCGACGCGCACTGATTTACCCGCAAACTTTGACGGATTTGCCAAAACTTTAGCGAGCGAAACCTTCTTTGACTTGCCGATCGGCGCGCCGCGTTTCAAATATCCGTTCGTCGGAATGGCCTCCGTTTTATCCTGTTCGGTCGGCGACATCTTTTCCATTTTGTCCATTTTGTCCTGGGCAAAAGCCGACACAGAAAAAGCTAAAACTAAAATTATTAAACTTAAAAATTTTTTCATTATTAATTCTCCTAAAATCTATTTCTCAAAACTATCTTGACTGATAAACAATGTTTCCGTCCATCACGGTCGTCAAAACTTTTGTTTTACCGATGTTATTCGGATTGATCACAAAAATATCGTCCGACAAAATCACAAAATCCGCAAGTTTGCCGACTGTAATTGTTCCTTTTGAGTTTTCCTGAAATTCCGCGTAAGCTGCGCTCGAAGTGTAAAAACGCACCGCTTCTTCAATTGATAGTTTTTGCTTCGGATTAAATGTCTTGACCGCCGCCGCAATTCCGAAAAGCGGGTTTATCGGAATAAGCGACGAATCCGAACCGAAGGCAAGCGTTGCGTTACCCGCAAGCAATGTCCGCAAAGGCTCAAGACTTTTGCCCGCGTCGTCGCTGAAAAGAAACGGCTGAACCGAAGCAATTATATTCGGATTTGCAAATCGTTTGAAATCTTGCGGGCGAAGATTATGCGCGTGTTCAACGCGAAAACGACGGTCTTTTTTACCGTTCATTTTTATGACGCGCTCAAAAATTGTCAGAATTTGATTGTTCGCGGACGCGCCGATCGCGTGGATCATAACCTGCAAATCGGCAAGGTCTGCCGCGCGAATCTCTTCATAAAGCCCGGCTGTTGATTCTGCGTCGCCGTCCGCCATTCCTTTCAAACAACCTTGCCGAACAATCGCGTCGCCGGAAGATTTTTTAACGTTGTTTTTCGATAATTTTTGCCAGTCGGATAACGCCGCGCAATCGTAGATCCGCGTTTTTAATTTTCCTTGCCGCGCCAGTTCGCGGTAAGTTGGTGTGTTGTCGTCGGTGGAAACGTCCTGCACGCTCGTCACGCCGAAAGCGGCGGCGTAATTGCTTGCGGTTTCGGCAACCGCCAATTTGTTTTCGGTCACGAATTGCGGCACAAATTTTTTGACAAGATTCATTGCCGAAGCCTTCAAAATTCCCGTCGGTTCGCCCGTTTCATCGCGGACAATCTCGCCGCCGGCAATGTCTTTCGTGTTTGTATCAACCCGCGCCAATTTCAAAGCTAAACTGTTGACCAAAACTATTTTAGCGTTTGAATGATAGATAAAAACCGGATGATCGGGCGTGACCGCATCAATCAGATATTTGGTCGGCAGATCGTTCGGCGACCAATTCGAGTTGTTCCAATTGCCGCCTAATATCCACTGTCCTTTCGGCAAAAACGACGCGTAAAATCTGATTTTTTCAACAATTTCCGACGGAGTTTTTGCATCGCGTAGATCAATCGAAAAAAACTGGCTGCCCATTGCCGTAAAATGAACGTGCGCATCGTTGAATCCGGGCAGCACGAGTTTGCCGGTTGCGTCAATGGTTTTCGTGTTTGCGCCGGCAAGCTGTTTTATTTCAGCGTTTGAGCCGACAGCGACGATTTTGTTACCCAAAACGGCAAAGGCTTGTGTTTTCGGGTTTGATTTGTCCATCGTCCTTACATTGGCGTTGATGATGACTAAATCAACCATTAATTTTTGTGCGTTGGCTGAAACGAAAAGAGCGAAAAATAAAAAAATAGCAAATATTTTTGATTTCATATTTTAGTAAATACTGAAAGTATATTCGATTGTTTTTGTTACGGTTACAGGCTCATTATTCTTTTCTTGCGGAAGAAATTTTATTCTAATGGCGGCAAAGACCGCTTGACGAAGAAGTCCTTCCTGCAATGTCTGCAACAGACTGATTTTTGAAATCCAGCCTTCTTTTGAAAATGTAACCCGCAGACGAATTTTGCCTTGTTCCTGTTTCATTCGCGCTGATTCGGTAAATGACGGAAACGGCTTTAAAGCAATAATCAACTTCGTTATGTTTTCATCTTTTTCAAACGTTGTCGGCTGATCTGACTGATTATCGGGAGGAGGCAGTTTAGTCGGCTTTGTTTCAATTTCAATCGGAGTCGCTTTCAACGCGGAAAAAGAAACGGCTTTCAGCGTTGATTCGGGAACTTTGGCATCAGGCTTAAAAATCATCGAATCAAAAAAACGCTTCGTTGCC
>JANPDZ010000118.1:0-4895 GCA_031431735.1 Acidobacteriota bacterium
TAATCGGTCAGTAAAAAGTTAAGAAAAAGAATTTTGCCCGCGAAATACGCGAAATGGCGCGAAAAAAAGAAATTAAATTAAATTTATTTTCAATTTTCTTTTGTTTTTTAGCGTATGCGCGCGTATTTCGCGGGCAAAAAATAGTTTGACCCTAAACTTTTTGCAGTAACTTTTTACTGAGGCATTACTCCACTTTGAATAATTTTCTTTGCTCCGGACGAACTTTGAGGTAGAATAAAACGTAAAGTTTGCCGAAGACCAGAAAAGGAGTTTTATAAAATAATGAGATATAAATTAGCTGATGATGCCAAACCGCAATTAACGCTGCTGTTGATTGCCACCGTGATTACCGTTGCCTTGTGGTTTATTCCGTATTTAGGGGTCGTAACTTATCCGATTCGTCTGTTCGTGACGTTTATTCACGAAGGAAGCCACGTTCTCGCCGCGCTTCTGACGGGCGGTTCGGTGCAAAGTCTGACGATTGCAGCAGATGGAAGCGGCGTTGTTTATTCGGCTCCCTCGGGTTTGATCGGCGCATTGATTACTTCGAGCGCGGGTTATCTCGGCTCAACGGCGTTCGGCGTTTTGCTTTTATTATTGATTCGCAAAGCGGTTTCAGCCAAGAATGTTCTTTTTGGCTGCGCCGCGTTCATTGCATTAATGACACTTTTATTCGGAATCCTGAGTCCGATGTGGAACGCTTTTTCGCTGCAAGTCGGAATTTCGAGCATCGCTTTTACGGTCGTTGCCGGAACGATTTTGACCGCCGGGCTGTTTGCGCTCGGTAAATATGCGAGCGAAAGAACGGCGAATTTTGCGGTCGCTTTTCTGGCAATCCAATGCCTTCTCAATGCAATTTCCGATTTGAAAACTTTGTTCTTTATCAATGCGCCGATCGGCGGAATGGATTTGCAAAATGATGCCACGAATATGGCGAACGCGACAGGAATTCCGTCGTTCGCGTGGGTTTTGATCTGGATCGGTATTTCGATTCTGATGATTTCGATCGGTTTGCGGGTTTACGCCGTCAGCCAAAAATCAAAACAGCACGATCTGCCGTTTGAAGATTAAAAGTGAAAAAGTTTAAAAGTTTAAAAGTGAAAAAGTTGATTGTGCTAAAATGGCGATCAGCTTTTTTACTTTAGAGTTTGTTTAAATTTTCCTTAAAATCGCTGAAAGCGATAAATTTAATAGCGTCGGGTAAAGCGCGAGCGACACCCGACGAATCTATCAAAAAAGCAATCGGACGCTGAAAGTGTCCAATATCTAACAGGTGTGTGTTCGTCACTTTCAGCGACGGAATGTTTGTCAACCAAACGTCGGGATGCTCCCGACGCTATTAAATTAGTCACTTTCAGTGACAAAAAGGAGTGATTTTCTAAATTTAAACAGACTCTTAACCGTCAGCTGATTTTTATGAACAAATTTGTGTTAGTTTTGCTTGTTTTATTTAATGTTTCCGGCATTGTCGGGCAAATAAAAAAGCCGATTCCGCCGAAACCCGTAATTCCTTATTCAAAATCGCTGCAAGCCGTGGTCGTGACAACCAAAGATTGGTCGGCAGTTCAGGGCAAAGCACAGCTTTTTGAACGCAAATCAACTAAAGCGAAATGGAAAGCGGTCGGACAATCTTTTGCGGTTGTCGTCGGCAGAAACGGATTGGCGTGGGGCGCGGGACTCAATAAATTGCCGTCCGACACGGCAATGATCCTGATGAAAAAAGAAGGTGACGGCAAAGCACCGGCGGGAATTTTTTCGTTGACAGAATCTTTCGGTTCGTCCGCCAAGCCCGATCTTGTCAAACTTCCTTTCACGCGGCTTGAAGAATGGACGGAATGCGTTGACGACACGAAATCTTCCTTTTATAACAAGATCGTCAATCGAATGCAGGTCGGCGATTTTGATTGGGAAAGTTCTGAGAAAATGCTCGCGGTCGGCGCGGAATACGATTTGGGCATAACGGTCGCGCATAATTCAAATCCGGTCGCGAAAGGCGCGGGATCGTGTATTTTTCTGCATATTTGGAAAGACGCGGAAAGCGGCACGGCAGGCTGCACGGCAATGCCGCGCGAAAATCTGGAAACGATCATAAACCGGCTTGACGTGGCGAAAAATCCGGTGCTGATTCAACTTCCCGAAGCCGCTTACAAACAATTTCAAAGCAAGTGGAAACTCCCGAAACTTCAATAGACATCTTTTCTAAGAAAATTTTTACCGCAGAGACGCTGAGACGCTGAGTTTTTTGAAAAAATGTTTGGTTGACAAACTTTTGATTATCTCAAAAGTGCGCGGATTTTAAGAAAATCTGCCTGAAGTTTTTGTCTATTGACTCAGCGTCTCTGCGGTTAATTTATTCTTAAAATCGGTCAATATTTATTTTGGAAAAATCTCTAATAACTTTGCGCGAATTACCCGTCGGCGCACGGCTTTTGATTCGCTCGAAAACCGATTGGCGAAGCGCGGTTGTTTCTCGCTTTAATACAGAAAAAGCGACGCTCGCGGTAAGTTCGCCGTCGGGCAGAACTTACCGCTTACATCGCGATTTGGAATGCGAAATAGTTTTTGACGGTTTCATTCCGATTCTCAAAATCGAATCAAAAGAAAACTGGCGCGAAAATTTTACAAAATACGATTTTCGCTGGTAAGATTTGAGATTTTTGCCGTAAAAACATTACCCCTACCAAAATAGTGAATAATTTCGAGGGCGTTTTTTTAACTTGGCGAAGGTATTTGGCAAGTAAATCTTTCCAAATACGATTCTCGCTGGTAATTTTAATACCATTTACGCAACACAATCTCCATTACCGGCACCGCCGTTATTAATACGTAGGCATCGGCAATTAGTATCAACACAAGGAACTGTTGGCGTACAAATAATACCAATGGTTCCGTTAGGACAAGTACAACCGCCCGCTAAAGGAATACAAGAAGAGTTTGCGTGAATCGCCAAAGGCGCAACCAGCGAAGTGATAATCGGAAGCGCAATCACTGTCGCCAATCCGACTTGTTTAATGACCTGACGGCGCGACAGTCCGGCAAATTTACTGACCGGTTTTGTTTCCCGCACAATCAAATTTTCTTGGCTCAATTGGTCAAGCGCAAGCCAAACAATGTCTTCATTGACGTTTGAATTCAATTGTTTTCCCAGCCAATCGCTTATTTCGGCAATAGTTTTCTTCCCGTCGCAACTCTGCCAAACCAAAGCTGATGTTTTATTTAGACAAAACGCTTTGTTCTTCACTAAATCGTATATCAAAACTTCGCCGTCAATTTCTTGAACAACAACATTATCTCGACGACTAAGCGGTTTATTTTCGTTTTTCAATTTTTCAATCTCCTCAAAATTTAACTGCAAAATGCAGACATAAAGACTCGCTACCAAATAGTTTAATAAACACTATTTTCGGCAAATATTTTTCAATCCTATTCTCAGGGTAAAACATACAATAGGTCAATTAGACCTATTATGCACAAAAGAGTTGTAATATTCAACCGGCGCAAAGCCATTGGTCATTATCGTACGGATATTGCAAAGTCAGATGTTTTACTGAATATTATTCTTGATGTAAGTTGCGCGGACGCGAGAGCACAATGGCATTAAGTTAAGCAAAAAACGTAAAACAGGCTGTTAGCCTGTTTTCCCGGCTTTCCTTTATTATCAACAGGTTAGTGGCGCGAAATTAAAACAGGCTAACAGCCTGTTTTACGTTTATATCAGATTTTTTCCTTAACTTAACGCCATTGTGCTCTGCGCCCGCAACTTCTGACGTTCAGCCAAATTGACCTTAACTCCTAAATTACGATAAGTTTAAATATTAACCGGTAAGTAAAAAAATGATGCAAGACTTTTCACCGCCGCCGAAACGGAAAATCCGAACTACAAAAAAAACTCTGCGAGGCGATTTCAAACATCAGTTTTACATCGAATCTTTCGGCGTAAAGATCGGTTTTTCGACAAACTCGGAGGAAGCCCTCGAAGCCGTCAAAGAAGCCGTTAAGATTTATCTGCCCGATTTTTGCGTGGAAATTGAAGAAACCGCCACGGAACATAATTTTTTGTTTGTCTGGAACGACCGGAAAGGCGATACGCTTTATAAAAACGGCGAAAAGGTTATTGACCGTCAAAGACGCGAAGCATCGGTCGAAGGCGTTGCTTCACAAATCCGCATCACGGTCGCCGAATTTGCCGTCGGACGAGTTTTTATCCACGCGGGCGTGATTGCCTGGAAAGGCAAGGGAATCATTATGCCGGGTAGAAGTTTTCACGGGAAAACGGCTTTAACCGTTGCTCTCATCAAACGCGGCGCGGTTTATTATTCTGACGAATACGCAGTTCTCGATGCGGAAGGCTTTCTGCATCCGTTTCCGAAAATGCTTTCGGTGCGCGGCGAAATTAACGATTACAAACAGATTGATTATCCGGTCGAAACATTCGGCGGCACGGCGGGCACGGAAAAAATTCGCGTTGGGCTGGTTTTGGTCTGCGAATACAAAGAAAAAGCGCGCTGGAACCCGAAAGTTTTGAGTCCGGCGAAAGGCGTTATCGAAGTGATTCAGAACACGATTCCGATTCGTCAAAATCCGCAATTTACGCTCGAAGTTTTGAACAAAGTCGCGGACGAAGCTCTTTTTGTCAAATCAAAGCGCGGCGACGTTTCAAAATCGGCGGATTTGATCCTGAAATTTATTGATGACAATCTTTAATAAAAGTTATTTCATAAAATATACCTTTCTTTGCGGGAAACCGGGAAATTCTCCCGCAAAGCCGCAAAGTCGCAAAGAAGAATTAAAGAAAATTAACAGTTACACTATTATTGAGATCGGCTTTGGTAGTGCGGTTTTTAAATTATCTGGGGTTTCTGTCTTCGTTCAGAGTCCACGCTTCAGCGTGTTCC
>JANPDZ010000119.1:0-1519 GCA_031431735.1 Acidobacteriota bacterium
CAATGGTTGAACTCCCGCTAATTAATAGTCGAGTTAAACCATTGGCTACCGCCAAACCTTCTTCTGACTCAGAGAACAAAAAGAAAGTTAAATTAACTCCGAGAAAAGTTTTTACGGTCAATTTGCCGCGTCGGCCGTTAATAAAACTCGTCCAAAACTTAACAAAATGCGGCGAAATCATTATAATTTATTGTCGCTGTAAATGTCATTTAAAGCGAGATTTTTTAAGTTCGCTAAATTAGTGATAAATTAATAGCTTATGGTTGAAAGACTGACAGTCGTGCTTTTTATTCTGCTTTGTTTTTTGTTGGGCATGTGTCTGACGCTTTTTCCGTGGTTTAATTTGAACGGCGATTGGGGCGACAATTATTTGCTCGCCTTTGTTTCGGAAAGAGCCGGATTGCCGCTTTTGAAAAGCGCGGTTTCGTCAAATTGGTTTCGCGGTGCCGTCACCGGACTCGGAATTCTGAATCTTTTCATCGCATTTTGGGAAATGGCGCATTTTAATGAAAACGTCGAGATGCTAAAGAACAGCGAAGAAGATAAAAAGTAAAAAAGTAAAAAGGTAAAAGTATTTTGGTTCGTAAACCTTTGATTTATCTGATAACTGACGGGGAAATGACGGCTGAAAATTTCGCCGAAAAATCTTTGCAAACCTTGAAACTCATCGAAAAAGCCGTTGAAGCCGAAGTTTCTCTAATTCAAATCCGCGAAAAACAGCTTTCCGCAAAGATGGTTTTTAAACTCACTTCAAAAGCCGCCGAAATTACCACAAACACAAACACAAAATTGCTCGTCAACGACCGCGCTGACGTTGCGCTGGCGGCCGCTGCGGACGGTGTTCATTTAACTTCCAAATCGCTTTCGGCAGAGATAATTCGCGCAAGTTTTCCAAAAAATTTCATCATCGGCGTTTCGGCGCATACATTGGCAGAAGTTGAAATGGCAAAACTGACGGGCGCGGATTTTTCGACTTTCAGCCCGATTTTTGCGACCGCTTCAAAGGCAAAATACGGCGCACCGCAAGGCATTGCGGCATTGCGCGAAGTTGTCGAAACTGTTCGTGAGTTTCCGATTATTGCGCTCGGCGGAATTGATGAGAATAATTTTAGCGATGTGTTAAAATCGGGTGCAAGCGGAATTGCCGCGATTCGTTCTTTGAACGATGCGGAGAAGTTATCTGAGATCGTGAAGAAAATTATTACCTTCGAAATAGCTGAAAACTGATAGTGTTCAGTCAAGGTTGAAAGTCAGAACCGTGAGCGGTAGCGAACGGCTAAATTGAAAGTCAGAACCGTGAGCGGTAGCGAACGGCTAAATCTGAGCAAGTCGCTACCGCTTCTTGTTCTGACAAGCAGAATCAACCCGTCAATTCATACTTGACTGAACACTAGTGGTGCTGGGCTGAAATAACACCACAGTCAAAGCTCACTACAAATGGTGTTTCGGAGACAGTCGAATTGATTTTTCCCTGTTGGGAAATTTCCGCCAAGCACCACTAGCTGATAATTTCCGAAAC
>JANPDZ010000120.1:0-1643 GCA_031431735.1 Acidobacteriota bacterium
TAGAATGATTGTATCGCATCGAATTAAAAAGGCTTTGCGCGGCGGCGTTTCTTTGGATTTACTCGTGTTGGAAGTGTTCAGACGGCAACGGGCGGCAATTAGACAACGGCGCGAACGCTCAAAAATTGAAGAAATAAACAATTCACCGGCGCGTTTGAGGGATGATTTTGCCCGTTTCAACCAAACGGAATTATTAAATCATTTCCGAGGGCGGAAAACGCCTTCGATTCTGCCGGAAAATTTACCGGAAATCGCCCGTCTCCAAAACGCGGATTTTGCCGCCGAAACCGAAGATCTCCGGCACACGGCAAAACGGATTATTGAAGAAAAAAGCTGGTCGTTGTTGGGTTTTGGCGCGATGCGTTTTGACGCGGAAAACGTCTGGCGGCGCGATCCTTTAAGCGGAATTGATTGGGGATTGGATTACCACGGCGATTTGCAGTTTTCAAAACCGGACGGTTCGGACATTCGCGTTTTGTGGGAACTCAATCGTTTCGGACACGGTTTGACGCTGGCGCGCGCATATTCGGCAACACAGGATGAATCATTTGCCGTCGAATTTTTCTCGCAAATCAGAAATTGGAAAGCGCAAAATCCATATGGGCGCGGCGCAAACTGGGCTTGCGCGATGGAAGTTGCTTTGCGGGCGATGAATCTCCTGGCGGCTTTTGAGATTTTTCGGCATTCTTCGGCAATGGATGAAATCGCTCTTGCCGAGTGTTTGGGGATTTTCGAGCGTCACGGACGATTTATCGCCGATAACAGCGAGTTCACTTATATTTCGACGAGCAATCATTATCTGACAAATGTCGCCGGGTTGCTGTGGCTCGGCGTTTTATTGCCTGAATTAGCGTGTGCCGATGAATGGCGCACATTCGGTTTGCGCGAAATGCTGCGCGAAATGGACAAACAAATTTTGGCGGACGGCGCGGATTATGAATCTTCGACCGGCTATCACCGATTAGTAACGGAATTGTTTTTATATTCATTTCTGCTCTGCCGAAAAAACGGCATCGAAATTCCGCCGAAATATTGGGAGAAATTGCGTTCGATGCTCGAATATCTGCGCAGCTATCTGCGCCCGGACGGTTTTGCGCCGCTCATCGGCGATGCAGACGGCGGTCAGATTTTGCCGCTGGTCGTGCGAACTGCGGACGACCACGCTTATTTATTGGCGGTCGGTGCGGTTTTATTTGATGAACCGAAATTCAAAATAGCTGATGGTCCGATTCCCGTCGAAGTTTTATGGTTGACAGGCAAAGACGGTCTTGAAAAATATCAGGCGTTTCCCGCGCCAAGCCCGTCCGTTTCGGGCGCATTTCCGCAGACCGGTGCTTACATTTTGCGTGAAACAGATTTGTATCTGTATTTTAACGCGCAGGATTGCGGACTGAGCGGGCGCGGTTCGCACGGACATAATGATAAACTGAGCGTTGAAATTTCTGCCTTTGGTTCGCCGTTTATCTTTGATGCGGGCAGTTATGCTTATAATTTTGACTTGACGGCGCGGCACAGATTTCGCTCGACTGCTTATCATTCGACCGTGCAGGTTGATGACCGAGAGCAGAATTCGATTGAGATCAACGTGCCTTTTGTCATCGGCAACGAAGCGCGTCCCTTTGTTTTAAATTGGGAAACAAATA
>JANPDZ010000121.1:0-1559 GCA_031431735.1 Acidobacteriota bacterium
CTTGACTGAACACTAGTGGTGCTGGGCTGAAATAACACCACAGTCAAAGCTCACTACAAATGGTGTTTCGGAGACAGTCGAATTGATTTTTCCCTGTTGGGAAATTTCCGCCAAGCACCACTAGCTGATAATTTCCGAAACTTAGCTAAAAGCTATCAGCTATTAGCACTTAGCTATTCCGAAACAATGATCGTTCGTTACCAAAATTTGCGAGTAAAAAATGAATAAATATTATCTGAAAATAGGTTTGGTTTTATTAAGTTTGGCAGTCATCATACCATCCGAAAAAGTTTCAGCACAGAAAAAAAGCAAAATGACGACCGTTAAAACAAAATCGCTCTGTCAGGCAAATGAACAAACGATCTGGAGCTGTGCGGTGGCGACAAAAAACAAGGTTGCTTCGGTTTGCGCTTCAAAGGATTTGGCGGAAGATAAAGGGTATGTGCAATATCGTTTCGGAACCGCTGTAAAAATCGAACTCGAATTTCCGAAAGACCGCCCCAATTCTCAAAAATCGTTTAAGTATTCGCGCTATACTCGACCGCTGGTGACGATGCTGACGCTTTCTTTTGAAAACGGCGGTTTTGTTTATGAAATTCACGACGACGATAACGCGGAAGAAAAACCGCCGGTTCGTGCCGCGTCGGTTGATATAAAAAACGGCGAAGGCAAAGATGTTTCGTCGGTTGTTTGCAAACTTCCAGTGACGGGTTCGCTGATGAAACTCGAAGATCTTGTGCCGCGTGATGAAGAAAACTAATAAACAGCCTGTCTGTCTGACGATTGCCGGCGTTGACCCATCGGGCGGCGCGGGAATTATTGCCGACATCAAGACTTTTTCGGCGTTCGGCTGTTTTGCAACTGCGGCGATCGCGTCTTTGACTTTTCAAAATACGCAGGGCGTTTTCGGCGCGTCGCATCAAACTGCCGAGACGGTTCGTGCGCAGATTTTGCCGATTCTTGATGATTTTGAAATTTCAGCGTTAAAAACAGGAATGCTTCCGACGCGCGAAATCATCGAAGAAGTGGCGCGAATCGTTGCCCAATACAATCTCAAAAACTTTGTCGTTGATCCGGTCGTGCGTTCGACTTCGGGTTTTGATTTGATAGATGACGCAGCTTTAAAGGTTTTGATTGAACAGCTTTTTCCTTTATCAACGGTCATTACGCCGAACATTCCCGAAGCCGAACGAATCGCTGAGATGAAAATCGAAAGCGTCGCGGACATTCGGCAAGCGGCAAAAATTATGCGGAGTCTTGGCGCAAGAGCGGTTTTGATCAAGGGCGGACACCTGCCGATTGCGGATTTGGGATTTGGGATTGCGGATTTGGAATATAAAGCGCAAAACGTGGAATTATCTTCACACGAGAGAGCGGAATCCGAAATCCGCTTTGCGACTGATTTTTTGTTTATGGACGGTGAAGAATTTACATTTTCGGCAGAGTTTATCGAAACAACCGCGACGCACGGCACGGGCTGCACATTTGCGGCGGCGATCGCGGCGAATCTTGCCAACGGCAAAACTCTGCGCGAATCGGTCGAATCAGCAAAGAAATTC
>JANPDZ010000122.1:0-6632 GCA_031431735.1 Acidobacteriota bacterium
TGCTTTATTGGCAATCGCCCAATCAATTGCGGCAATCACGTTTGTCGTCGTGCCGGTGCCTAATGAGCCTAAAGCCTTTAAGCTATAAACCGAGACGCCGTTTCCGGTACCTTCATACGCGGCATTTCCAAGCCGGTAATCACCCGCCAATATCGAAGCAACGTGCGAGCCGTGTCCGTATTGGTCGGCGGTATTTCCCGTTCCGGTGAAATCATAGCTTGTTACTTTCGAGGTTTCCAGTCCGGGGGCTTTCAGCAAATCGTGCGCGCCATAAACGCCGCTGTCAATAACTGCGACACCGATGCCGATGCCAACCAACCAGGTGTTCGGGTCGCTGTCGCCGCGGTCGGAAATGCCCGTATTATAGAGTCCTGCCGTCCAACCGACATGACCGAGTCCGGCAACTTCGCGGTCCGGGCTGATGTAAGCAACTTCGTCCTTTTCAATCAGTTGACGGATTTTTGAAAGCGGCAATTCCGCGCTGACCAAACCCAAACGATTAAAAGATTTTTTGATTCTGCCATTGACCGCCGCTAAATCCGTCATCAATATTCCCGAATTTACTTGGTTTGTGCTGACTTCTTCAGCAAGCAGTCGTTTTTTTACGGCTTCGCTCAAATCGTTGCCGAACATTTCGTTGAGTCCGGTTGAAGATTTGAGTCGGATAATAACTCGTTGCATTTCATCGGCTCTGAAACCGTATGATAAATTATCAACACTTTCCTGCAGATCAGGAGCGATTTTGCTTTGCGGAGTCAAATCGGTTTGAGTTGTTTCTTTTGAAACTTCTTCGCTCTTGTCATTTTTCAATGATTGAGCAAAGATGCTGAAAGACAACATCTGCATCGCCATTGCGAAAAGAATCAGTGTCGCGAAAATTTGTTTGAAGTTAAGTCGGTTATCCATTTTAGTTTCCTCTAAGAAATTAATAGACTGCATTGGTGCAGTTCGGTTATATCTATAGCAAGGCTTGTGCCAAAACTTGAAATAACAATAAAAGTCAATAAATATTGGGACTTGGTGGGGTTAGCTAAAGGAACGAGGGGAATTAGCAGCGGTCAGAATGAAAGATATTTGGTGAAAATAATCGGTCAATTTGAACGAAAAAAAGGTCAAGCCCGAAGACTTGACCTTGAATCGAGGAATGATGATTTATGAAACGGTGAGTTCGTGAGAAAACTTTGGAGCAGACAACATACAACTTGTGTCATCGCCCGGACTTGCGAAGAACAAGCAATTCGTTATCTCAAAGTCGTTGCCGAAGGCACGTTTGAGTAACCCGAAGTAACTGTTCCCTTGTAAGCCCGGACACGATAATAGTATTTCTTATTTTTGAGCAAGCCGGTGCTTGAATAGGTTTTCACGTTTGCGCCGACGCCGGCAATCTGCGTGAAAGCTATGCCATCGGTTGAGCGTTCAACGTAAAAGCCGTTTTCATCGCTTGAGTTATCAGTCCACGCAAGATTGATTTGGCTATTGCTGACAACCGACAAAGTTAATGCGGTCGGAGCATTTGGCGGTGGAACATCAATCACTACCGGCATTGTCGCTCCCGGCTCACCGTTTGTCAGGGATTGATAATTCAATGCCCAAATTGCCTGACCAAAAATCCAATCGGAAACCAACACGCCGTCGGAAATTAAAACTCCGTCGCCGAAAAGAACGCCGTCGGAAACCAGCACCCCATCGGAAACCAATACGCCGCACGACACAAAGAAGTATCCATCGGAAACCAATACGCCGTTGCTCGTTAAGATGTTATCGCTGACGAGAACGCCGCTTGAAAACATTGTCGTATCGGAAACCAACACGCCGTTTGTTTCGAGCGTTCCGTCGCCGAGAACTTTGCCCAAAGCGTAGGGTTTTTGATATTTCATTATCAAATCTGTGCCATAGACAAACGTATGGTCGGTAACGACACCGCCGCCCCAATAGAATGTGTAGCCGTCAATCGTGGTGTAGGCTGTTGGCGGCGTAGTCGTTGTCAAAAGATTACTTCCAAGCGGTTCGTTTGTTGTCAAATTCTGACGGACGAGTTTTGCAAGGCGCACCGCGCCTTCGACATTGAGTTGTCCCGCGCCTTGCTCAAATGTGTTGTAACCCGGAAGCTGTTGCGCCGAATACATCAAAATCATTTTGACCATCATCGGCGTAAGTTTCGGATTTGCCTGCATCATCATGGCGACTGCGCCCGAAACAACCGGCGTTGAAACCGACGAGCCGCTCATCCACATCTGGTCTCTGTCAACCCCACCGCTGACATTTACGTTCATCGTCGGATGAAGCAGAGCAAGCAAATTGTAGCGGGCTTTGGCCGCGATAATTTTGTTTCCCGGAGCCACGAGGTCAGGTTTGACGAGATTATCGTAATGTTTGATGCCGCTGGTATCAACCCAACCGCCGCGCGTCGGACCGCGCGAACTGTAACTGGCAACCGCGTCATCGCTTCTTGTGTCAGTGCCGAAAGTATTGGTTGCGCCAACCGTAATGGCGGAAGGTTCGATGCCGGGCGAATGAATCAATCCGTAAAGTTTGTCGCCGCTGGAATCTTTGCCCGCGTTGCCCGCCGCAACGACCACGACCACACCGCTATCAACCAATTGCCGAACCGCCAGGCAAAGCGGGTCGTCTTTATATGAATCAATCGCAAAAGTTCCCAGACTCAGATTGACGACTTTGATATTGTGAGTTGCTTTGTTGGTCATAATCCAATCAAGTGCTGAAAGCAAACTTGACGAAGAACCGAAACCTAACGAATTCAGAACACGCAAATTGATGATGTTGGCATTTGAAGCAACCCCTCGGTAAGCATCGCCGGAAACTTTTCCGTTGCCTGCCGCGGTCGAGGCAACGTGAGTGCCGTGTCCAAACGGGTCATCGGTTCTGCCTTCGCCCGTAAAATCAACGCTGGCGACAACTCGCAACGCATTGTTTAAAGTAGATGGCGCAACGTGAAGCGTGTCAACGCCCGAATCAACCACCGCAATTCCGATTCCGGTGCCGTCGTAGGTTACGGCTCCGCCGGTCACCATAGCGATGTCCGTGCCGGTCGTTGAAGTTAGATGTCCGGTCTTTTGCAGGTCACGGTCAAGCGTAAAATATACAAAATCGTTCCGATTCGCCAATCCGTTGAGCGCATTAAGCGGAAGGTTTATTACTCTAAGTCTTTTGAAATTAACAAAAGATTTTTTAATCTGTCCGCTATTGCCCGTAACGGCATCATTTTGCGTGGCTGACCAATCAACCGATGAACGCACGATGAGGTCAACACGGGTTGTGCCGGGAGTGTTTGCCACTTTATCCTTCAGGTCTTTGGAAACCTTATCTTTCGATTGACCAAAAACCGTGATGCTAAAACCGGCAAGCAAAAGAATGAGTGCCAATTGGAAACTTTTTGTTAATAAACTTTTACGATTCATCATTTTTTTCCCTCGTTGCTTTCAAAGCAAATAATTTAAGTGTTCAAATTCGTGAGAGTTTGATTCACGCTTCTCTATTTAGCAATACCTGTGCCAAAAGAACAAATAATTTGAAATGCCGATAAATAAAGGGCGAAATGAATTCGATGGGTGTTATAATCAAACAGCAATCGGTCAGATTGATTGAATGGAAGAGTCAATTTGAATAGAGTTAGAAACCAATAAAAAAAGGTCAAGCCCTTCCCAAAGCCTGACCTTATTTTTTTGAGTGAAGTGTGAAGTAGTCGTCCGAAACTTATGGAGCAGGCAACATCGAAGTTGTATTGTCGCCGTAAATAAATCTGTCAGGTGTCGGATTGCCGTCGCTGATCAACACACCGTCGCTGACCAACACACCATCGGAAACTAGAACTCCGTCGCCGTAATTTGTGCCGTCTGAAACCAACACGCCGTCCGCCACCAATACACCGTCGCTGACAAGCACGCCGTTGTTGCTGATTACGCCGCTGTAAAAGCTGGTTCCGCTGGTAGTCAAGGTGCTTGATTTAGTATATGTTCCATTGGCGTAAGTCGTGCCGTCGGAAATCAAAACGCCGCTGGCATACATTCCTTGCCATTTGGTCATTAATTCGTTGCCGTAAAGAAAACCGTAATTGGTAATTACGCCTTTGCCCCAATAAGCAGTTTGTCCGGCAATGACACTGGTTTGAGCTGTCGGCAGTGAAGCAGTCAACAAAGCAGTGCCGTTACTTGTCGGCAAAGTCGTTTTGACGAGTTTGGTTATTCTCAAAGCACCGTCAATATTCAGTTCGCCCGCGCCTTGTTCCCAAGTGTTGAAGTTTCTAAGAGGTTGGGCCGAATACATCAAAATCGCTTTGACCAAGTTTGGTTTCAGGTTTGGTCGAGCCTGCAACATCAGAGCAACCGCGCCTGCGACCACCGGAGCCGACATCGAAGTTCCTGAAAGATACATTGTGCGGCTCCATTCATCGGCGGTCGGGTTGGTCACCAAAGATGGATTATTGGCGGCAAGCTGTGTGTTCACGTAAACACTGGAAACCACAGTAGTTCCAACCGTCCCGATTAGTTTATTGCCCGGCGCAACCAAATCGGGTTTGATTAAATTGTCGAACTTTTTCACTCCGTTTGTAACGGTGTAGCCGCGTGTCGGTCCGCGTGAACTGTAGCTCGTCACCACGTCGTCATTTCTTCCGTCAGTTCCGAAAGTGTTGGTTGCGCCGACCGTGATGACCGAAGGTTCGATGCCCGGCGAATGAATGCCGCCGTAGATCTTTTGTCCCTGTGAATTTTTCCCGTCGTTGCCCGCCGATGCGACGACAACGATTCCGGCGTTGACGGCGCGGCGTGCCGCCAGACACATCGGGTCATAACGATAACTGTCGTGAGCGATTGAACCCAAACTCAGATTAGCGACGCGAACATTGTAGGTGGCTTTGTTCGCTATCAGCCAATCAAAAGCAGCGACGACACTACTCGCATTGCCCGAGCCATCGCTCCTCAGGGCTTTTACATTCAAAACTTTCGCCATTCTTGCGATGCCCAAGTAAGCAGTGCTGTCACCAAGGACAAAGGTGGCGACGTGCGAACCGTGACCATAGTAATCATATGAGTTTTCCCACTGAGATTCTCCCGAAACATCTTTAGAAACCACTACGCCGAGTCGTCCGGCCGATGAACCGGAGCTAAGCAAATGGTGACTATTGTCAATCCCGCTATCAATAATTGCGACACCGATTCCTGTGCCGTCAAGCGGTGTTGTCGTGCTGATAAGATTACGGATGTTTGACGCGCCGGTCGTCACGTCAACGTGTCCCATCGCCGCTGTCGGACGATCAGGCGAAATATAAGCCACTTCATCTTTTTCCATCAATTGGCGAATCTTTGAAAGCGGCAATTCCGCGCTTACCAAGCCCAGATTGTTAAATGATTTCTTCATTCTTCCGCCAACTTCTGTCAAATCATTTTTCAGAGCCACCGATTTTTCTCGATTTGCTCTTTTTTCTTCGGCAAACATCTGAGACTTTTCAACTTCACTTAGATCATTGCCGAACATTTCGTTCAAAGGCGTTGAAGGTTTGAGTTGAATAATCACCTTTTGCGTTTCATCGGCGCGAAAGCCGTTTGATAATTCGTCCACGCTTTCCTGCAAATCAGGCGCGATCTTGCTTTGCGGAGTCAAATTCGGTTGGTCGTCTTGTTTTTCTTTTGAAACTTCTTCGCTCTTGTCATTTTTGAACGATTGAGCAAAGACGGTAAAAGAAAGCATCTGCACTGACATTGCGAAAAGTATCAGCGCTGCGAAAAGTTGTTTGAAGTTAAGTCGGTTCGACATTATTAGTTTCCTTTAAGAACAATTTAATGAACTATATGGGGGAGTCGTAAACTAAACTTAGCAACTGATGTGCCAAAATGCCGAATATGAAATATGTGCTTGAAAGTAAAAGGTTTAGAGAGGGTTTCAACTAGCATAGAAAAAGCCGACTCAATCATTTTGAATGAGTCGGCTTTTAATAAGCAGTCAAAATGACGGAATGATGTCGCCGAGGATGTTTACTTTTTTCGCGGGGTTTTTTATTTTGACGTTGATCTCGACCGGCACGACACGTTTGATATTGAAGCCGTATTTTTTGAATCGTCCGAATACAAAGACCGTGCCCGTTACCGTCCATTCTTCTTTTGAATTGAGTGCTTCGCCAAGGATGCCTTTTAAGGCTTGTCCGCTGCCGAGAAATATCTCGATCGGTTGCGGCAACTTGATGGCTTTATTTTTTTTGAACTCGAAAGAATTTGTGTATTCGGCGATCTCGACGCTCAAACCATTGACCTTAAAATCTTTGAACGTCAGAAAATCAATCTTGCCTTTATAGTCTAAAGCGTCAATTTCCGCCGAGATCTCAAAGGTCAAACCCGTCAAAGAAGTGTCAACCAATTCGGGTTCGGTCAATCGGGCAAAGGCTTCGGATTTGTCTTTGTCAGTATTTTTATCGGTTTTGTCGGTTTTGTTGGTCACCGAAATTTTTGCTTTATGAACTTTGTAGCCGCGGATCTCGTCGGGCAAATCCTGCGCGTAGAGCGCAAAGGTAAAAGGTAAAAGGTAAAGGGTAAAAAGTAAAATGTAATTCCGAAAAGTCTTGTGTTTCAAAAATTCGATGCTCTTTTTGCTATTTATTAAATTTGCCATTTTGTTTTACC
>JANPDZ010000123.1:0-5870 GCA_031431735.1 Acidobacteriota bacterium
AAGTCTTGAGCTTAAACCAAAGAAAATTTTAACATTTACGCTTGCCGATGGAACAAAGATTGAACGTGCCGTGAGCGAATGTCAGATTGAAATTTTGGGTGATGAATTTCATACGCCGGTCATTTTAGGTGAAGAAGGCGATGAGCCTTTGCTCGGCGCGGTAACTCTGGAGATTTTAGGCGTAGTATTAAATCCTTTTAATCGTACGCTTCAACCGATGAGAATGATGTTGGCGTGATGAGCGCAAAATCGTTTGAACACGAGTTTAGAAACGTAATTTGAGGTAAAAATTATGAGTGAAATCTTAACAATGGAAGAAATCAAGAAAAAATTCGACGGCGAATGGGTTTTGATCGAAGACGTTGAAACCGATGAAAGGCTTGAAGTGTTGCGCGGCAAAGTTACCTATCACGGAAACGACAAGGACAAACTTCATACGCAAGCGATGAAATCGGAAAGTGAGCATTTGGCGACGCTTTATATTGGTAAACCTGACCCGAAAATGGAATTTTTGTTGAACTTTTAGAGAGTCTGGATTTTATGAAATTCTCTTTTTGAACCTGATTAATGAACTTTATGGAATTGTTTGGTAACGACAAAAATAAAATCATTTTGGGTGATGTTGTTGAGATTCTTGACTCACAAGTTTCTGATGCGTCAGTTGATTTGATATTTGCCGATCCGCCATACAATATCGGCAAAAATTTTAACGGTCATAAAGATAGATGGAAAGATGATGAAAGCTATCTTGAATGGTCGTATAAATGGCTTGATTTGTGCGTTAAAAAATTGAAGCCGAGCGGAAGTTTTTATGTCATGACTTCGACCCAATTTATGCCGTATTTCGATATTTATTTGCGGCATAAATTGGAAGTTTTGTCCCGAATCGTATGGTTTTACGACAGTTCCGGTGTTCAAGCCAAAAACTATTACGGTTCGATGTATGAGCCGATTTTGTTTTGTGTGAAAGACAAGGAAAATTATACATTCAACGCTAATGAAATTTTGGTTGAGGCTAAAACGGGCGCAAAACGCAAACTAATTGATTATCGAAAAAATCCGCCGCAAATTTACAACTCGGAAAAAGTTCCGGGCAATGTTTGGGAGTTTCCGCGAGTTCGCTATCGAATGGACGAATACGAAAGTCATCCGACACAAAAGCCAATTGCTCTTTTGGAAAGAATTATCAAGGCGAGCTCAAACGAAAACGATTTAGTTTTGGACATTTTTGCCGGAACATTTACAACTTCTTTTGTCGCTAAAGAACTAAATCGTCGATCAATCGGAATCGAGATGCAGGAAGAATATGTGAAAATCGGCTTGCGACGGCTTGAATTAGAAACAGAATTCAAAGGCGAAAAACTGGAAAAACCTATTCGCACATTCGAGAAAACGGCTTTTGTCGAACATCCGACTTTGTTTTGAGAAATGGAGCATAGTTTTACCGAAAAAATTAAAGGAATTTTGACTTCACATTTTGGTGAACAAAGTGAAACTGTCTATGAAAATAACCAACTTTTACAGTATTTAAATCGAAAAACAAAATCAGCAGATAGAGGTTCAAAAGCGCGGGGCAGTTTTGCAAGTCTTTATGCTATTTATGTTTTAATTGAAGATTACATTGGAAAAGGTTTTGCCGAAAACGAAAGTTATACTAAATATGAAGGAGCAGAATTTTCAAAACTTCTTGACCGACAAAGACAACTACCGTTTGGTAAAGGGCTTCAAAATCATGCTTTGAATAATCGGGTGAATGCGGAGTTTCAAAAGTTTTTCCCATCATCTGAATTTATTCCTATTCTTCGCAATCTTGAAACAAGACGTTATTGGATAAATGAAAATTTATTGAAAGTTAAAATTGGAGAAAATTTGTTCAATCTTTCAAATGTGATAATTGATGTAATTGACGAATATGTAAAAACTAAACAAGATGCTTTTCAAAAATTTATTCAAGTTTGTGAAGAACTACAAACTATTGAAAATAATTCGCCTGAAAATGTCGAAGAATTTATTTTATCTCTTCTTGCGCCGAATGTTGATGCCAGACTTTTTGAGATTGTCAGCTATTCAATTCTCAAATTTTACTATCACGACCAAAAAATATTTTGGGGATTTGAGATGGGAAATTTGAATGAAGAAAACCTCAAACTTTACAAGACAGGCAGAACAAACGCGAATGATGGCGGAATTGATTTTGTGATGAAGCCGCTTGGACGATTCTTTCAAGTAACGGAAACATTAGATTTCAAAAAATACTTTCTCGATATTGATAAAATCGAAAAATATCCAATTACATTTGTCATAAAATCCGAGGAATCAATCGAAAATCTGTATCAAAAGTTAAAAGAAAATGCAGTTAAATCATATTTGGTTGAAGCAATTATCGAAAAATATCTGTCGTGTATCGAAGAACTTATAAATATTCCAGTTTTGATTGAAAGATTTAGAGAAGCCGTCAAGCAAGATTGTTTGATTTCAATACTTAACGAAATAATTACGCAAAGCAAAGTTGAATTCAATTATCAAACAGACGAAGAATAAAAATATGACAGCAGTAAAAGAAATGAGCAGTTTTGATGTCAATAAAATTCGCGCGGATTTTCCCGTTTTATCGCAAACGATGAACGGAAAGCCTTTGGTTTATTTGGGATAGTAAATGTCAATCAGAGAAAAAATCAAACTGCTTGCGAAAAAATATGCTCAAGGATTAGTCCGGAAAATCGAAGAGCGAGTTCTTGAAATGAAAGAAGATGACAATTCGCATTTTCTGATTTATCAAGTTTTAGGTGTAAGCGATGCGGAAGGTGAATTGATTGATGTTTATCAAAACAAAGGTCGTTTTCTTTACAAATATGTAGGCGCGTTTCTCGAAGAAGCGGTTGTCTTATGTTTCAAAGAAAAATTTCCCGATGCGAAAAGATTTCGAGTTGAAAATACTTTAGGAAAACGCCCGAAGCAGTTTGAAATTGATTGTTTGATTGAACAAGATGCGATTGAAATAAAATGGCGTGATGCGACAACTGACGGCGACCACATCACAAAAGAACACACGCGGATTCAGGCGATAAAACGGCACGGATTTAAGCCGATTCGCGTAATGTTTTATCAGCCGAATCGTGAGCAAGCAATTAAAATTCAAGCGACTTTGAAAACTTTGTATGACGGAATCGGCGGCGAGTATTATTCGCAAAAAGAAGCTTGGAATTATGTTAAAAGCAAGACTGGCATTGATTTACAAGCAATTTTGATTGAGATTGCCAAAGATAATTTTACGAAAAAATGAGCGTTCTTAACGGAAACAATTTAGAGATTTTGCCGGGTTTGGAAAGTGAAAGCGTCCAACTCGTCTATCTTGACCCGCCGTTTTTTACAAACAAAACTCACTCGCTCGCGACGCGGGATAATTCTGCTGAATACAGTTTTTCGGACAATTGGGCTTCACGCGAAGATTATTTGAATTTTATTCGACAGGTATTAACCGAATGTCGTCGAATAATAAAATCAACAGGAAGTGTTTTTTTACATTGTGATAAATCAGCTTCGCATTACTTGAGAATTTTGTTGGACGAAGTTTTTGGCGAAAACAATTTTCAGAGTGAAATTATTTGGACGTATCGGCGTTGGTCAAACGCAAAAAAAGGCTTGCTCAATTCGCATCAAACAATTTATTTTTACAGCAAAACAGATAATTTTAAGTTCAATTTTATTTACACCGATTATTCGCCAACAACCAATTTAGATCAGATTTTGCAAGCCAGAGAGCGCAACGGAAACGGAAAATCTGCATATCAGCGCGATGAAAACGGTAAAATAGTTTTAGCAAATGAGAAAAAAGGTGTTCCGCTTTCGGACGTTTGGAACATTCCTTTTTTGAATCCCAAAGCCAAGGAAAGAGTCGGTTATCCAACACAAAAGCCGATTTTGTTGCTTGAAAGAATCATCAAAATGGCAACGCAAGAAAGCGATACTGTGCTTGACCCGTTTTGCGGAAGCGGAACAACGCTTGTCGCTGCAAAACTTATAAATCGTAAGGCTATCGGAATTGATATTTCGGAAGATGCCTTTAATTTAACGAAAAGTAGATTGGAGAATCCGATTAAATCGGGTTCAAATCTTTTAGAAAAAGGTGAAGAAAGTTATCTCGAAAAATCGGATTATGAACGTAGCATGTTGAAAATTTTGGATGCTTTGCCGGTTGAAAGAAACAGCGGGATTGATGGTTTTTTACGCGAATATGTTGAAAATCGCCCTGTTTCGGTAAGAATCCAAAAAGACTACGAAGATTTGGAAACGGCAAAACGAAAGTTAATTGAAGCAAGCTACACAAAAGATTGTAGTTTTATGATTTTGGTTAGAACAAATTCAATTGAAAATAGTTTATTTCAGACAAATGATGAAAAGCTTTTAGTTATTGATTCGTTAGATTTAGTTTTGAATAAAAAGTTAAATCGAAAAACCAAAAACAATTTGGTGCAAACAGTATAAAAATGAAAACAGCAGTAAAAAAAATGAGCAGTTTTGATGTAAATAGAATTCGTGAAGATTTTCCCGTTCTGTCGCAGACGGTCAACGGCAAGCCTCTGGTTTATCTTGATAACGGCGCGTCGTCGCAGGTGCCGCAATTAGTGATTGAACGCGGTTCGAAATATTTGGCGGAAGAGCATTCAAATATTCATCGCGGCGTTCATTATCTTTCGCAACACGCGACGAATGCATATGAAGCGGCGCGTGAAAAGGTCAAACGCTTTATCAATGCGCCGAGCGTTTCAGAATGTATCTTCGTGCGCGGAACGACCGAAGGCGTCAATCTGGTGGCTTATTCCTACGGTCGCAAATTTATCGGTGAAGGCGACGAGATAATCTTGAGCCAGATGGAACATCACGCCAATATTATTCCGTGGCAGGTTTTGGCGGAAGAAAAAGGTGCCAAGATTCGAGTCATTCCGATGAATGAACGTGGCGAGCTTGTAATCGAAGAATACGAAAATATGCTCAACGAGCGGACGCGCATTGTCGCGGTCGCGCACGTTTCAAATTCTTTGGGAACAATCAATCCGATCAAGGAAATGATCGCGACGGCGCATAAATTCGGCGTTCCCGTTCTCATTGACGGAGCGCAAGCCGTGCCGCATTTTCCGGTTGACGTGCAGGACCTCAACGCGGATTTTTATACTTTTTCGGGTCATAAAATGTTTGCGCCGACGGGGAGCGGCGTGCTTTTCGGCAAAAAAGAATTTTTGGACAAAATCCCGCCGTATCAAACCGGCGGCGGAATGATCCGCACCGTCACGTTTGAAAAAACGACTTTTGCGCCGATTCCCGAAAAATTTGAAGCCGGAACTCCGGCAATCGCCGCCAACATCGGTCTCGGCGCGGCGATAGATTATCTGAATTCAATTGATTTTGAAGCCGCCGCCAAATACGAACACGAATTGCTCGAATACGCGACCGAAAAACTCTCGGCGATCGAAGGTGTAAAAATTATCGGCACAGCACGCGAAAAAGCATCGGTTTTATCGTTCATTCTGGAAAATATTCACCCGCACGACATTGGCACGATTCTTGACCAACAAGGCATCGCCGTGCGCGCCGGACATCACTGCGCCCAACCCGTGATGCAGTTCTTCGACGTTCCCGCGACGGCGCGGGCTTCGTTTGCTTTTTACAACACGCGCGAAGAAGTTGATAAATTAGCTGACGCGGTGCAAAAGGTGATTGAGGTTTTTAATTAACTCGACTTTAGATAAAAGCAGAAAAAAGCCTGTTTGATTTCCAAGCTGATTTTTGCCTTTTTCTGTTCTGTTTGTTCCTCATCATTCTACTTGTTTGACAAGTTTTGGCTTTTTTTTGCCTTTCAATTTGATTTTATA
>JANPDZ010000124.1:0-9003 GCA_031431735.1 Acidobacteriota bacterium
TATAAAATCAAATTGAAAGGCAAAAAAAAGCCAAAACTTGTCAAACAAGTAGAATGATGAGGAACAAACAGAACAAAAAAAGGCAAAAATCAGCTTGGAAATCAAACAGGCTTTTTTCTGCTTTTATCTAAAGTCGAGTAAAGAAACAGAACAACTTATACTATCATCTTTAGAAATTTTAATGACTCAAGAGTCCTTAAAAGACAAAGATGTTTCTGAGTTTCGGCGACAATGTAGAGAATGTCGCACAACTTGGCATTCTTTGGTTGAACGTGAAAAACGAATAACAAAAGATTTAAAAATGAATGGTTGTATTCAAATAATGATGTGTGCAAATCCTAGTGCTATGCAAAGAAGCGCGAGAAATACTAACAGAACAATAAATGAGTTGGCAAGATTAAAAATTTGTCCTAAATGTAATTCCAAAAATTATGATGAAACTATCATTGGTTAATGAAATTTGCATTTGGATTATACAAAATCTTTGGCAAAAGCGATTATGTAAATTAATTAACCAAAGATTCCAAATATACTGTCGTTTTCATCCCTCTTGTTCAGAATATTCAATTTTAGCCTTTCAGAAATATGGTTTTTTCAAAGGTCTGAAAATGATCAGAAACCGAATTAAACGGTGTAATATGCAAAATTTGGATACTTGTATTGATTATCCCTAAACACAAAGACTTTTAATTTCTGGACACTGGTCAAAATGAAAAAAAATCGTGTTAAAATTGTTTCGAGGTTTTAGTTATGGAAGTTACGATAAGTTTGCCTGACAAGGTTTTTGCAAATGTTGCGAGTGTCGCGAGCAAAACGCATCGGCGGGTTGATGAAGTGATTGTCGAGAAAATTGAGCGCGAATTTTCGCTTGATGCCGAAGAATTGGAAACGCAAATCGCCGTTTGTTCGGATAAAGAAATCATCGAACTTTCCAACCTGCAAATGCCCGAAAAGCAAGATAAACGCCTCAGTTCGTTATTGCAGAAACAAGGTGAAAAAGATTTGACTAAACCGGAGCAGAAAGAATTGTGGAAATTGATGGAATTAAATCGGCTCACGACTTTGAAAAAGGCTTTTGCATTACGCGAACTTTCACGACGCGATTTAGATGGCAAAGATTAGCAAAGATTTAGACACGAAAATTCGCCGGCAAGCGAAAAATTGTTGCGGTTATTGTCTTAATCCGCAGGATTTAATGCCTTACAAGCTGGAAATCGAACATCTTTACCCGCAATCTTTGGGCGGTCAAACAATCGAAGAAAATCTGTGGTTGGCGTGCCGTGAATGCAACGCTCATAAAGCGGCAAGAATTAAGTCGAAAGATCCTTTGACGGAAAAAATTGTCAAACTTTTCAACCCGCGCACACAAATTTGGCACGAACATTTTGAATTCAGCAAAAATTTCACGCAAGTGATCGGCAAAACCGCTTGCGGACGCGCCACCGTTGAATGTTTGCAGATGAATAATATTTATCAGATAACGGCGCGTTCGGCGTGGACGGAAACAAGCAAATTTCCACCAAAAGATGTTGAAAAAAACTTGATTTAATCACAACGATATAAAGAATATATCTGCATCAGATAAAATCGTCAGGAAAAGGAGTTTTTATGTCTTCGGGAAGCCTTTTTGATTCGCAGTCCAAAAAATCTTCAAACTGGAAGATCTTTTTGATCGGGTTTTTGGTTTTGATCGTCGTTAGTTCGGTGGCGTTCGGGCTTTATTGGCGCAGTATGCCGCGTGAGAAAACAAGCGACGAATGGCTTGCCGAAGAAATTCGCGATTCGACCGTGATGATGCTTTCGCAGCCGAGGTTTTCGGGCGACGAATTTGAAAAACAAATCTTAGGTAAAGGGAAATTTCAATGGTTTGACCGGAAAAAACGCGAGGCTTATTTTTCATATCCGCAGGCTGAAGCATCGGAGTTCGATGAATTTTTGAATAAATATTTAGTGAGCCGCGCAAAGATTGAAATGGGCACGGAAACTAACGGAAAGTCAAAGATCGGTGATTTTACTTTACAGCTTTCGCCCGAAAATCAATATTTTTTCAAAACTCCGCTCGAAAATATCAAGATCGAACCGAATCAGACATTGAGTTTTTCGTTCAAAAACATCAATTACACCTTGAATCTTGGCGAATTGAAAGGCTTTACGGATAATTCTAAAGTTTACGGCGGAAAATTGATGGCCGAAGCCTCGACCAATAAAAATCAACCGAAGATAATTTTCGCAAATCACGGAATAATGGTTGCCAAACCGAACGAGCCTTCATTAAAAAGACTGACCGATGATCTGCTCAAAGACGAAGCGATCGGCAATGACCGCGAAAAACGGATTCAAAGACTTGTTGATTTTGTTTCAAACGAGATCGAATATAGCTACACCGAAGCAGTCGCACCGCGTGAAACTCTGAAACGCGCTGACGAAATTCTGATGACCCGGATCGGCGATTGCAGTAACAAAACGATCCTGCTTGCGTCGTTGCTCGAACAGATCGGTGAAGATTATGTTCTGCTTTATTGCCCGCGCCATATCACGGTCGCCGTGCCGCAGGGAAACTATACGAATGAAAACAAACTCGATTTTGTCTATGAAAACAAGCAATTTCTGATCGCCGAATCAACTTTGCCCGGTTTCCAGATCGGAAAGACGCGCGTCAATCAATTTGAGACGCTTATTAATGTTGATTATGTGCAGTCGCCAAAACAAATTAATTTGATATTTGACGCAAGGTCTTACAAATATCTGAATTTTTGGTGAATGATTTTTTTTAACCCTGTTCGTACTCGATTATTACAATCGTAATAATATTTTTTGAACATCATATTGAGATGAAAATAGGAATTTTAATTTCGGGACGCGGTTCAAATATGAAGGCAATCATTGAAGCCGTTCAATGCGGCGAAATTCCGAACTCTGAGGTTGTGGTCGTCATCAGCGACAAAACAAAGGCAGAAGGCTTGGAAAAGGCAAAAGCGCGTGGAATCGAAACGGTTGTCATCCCCCGAAAAGGACGCCCTCGCGAACAGCACGATGCGGAAATCATCGGCGAACTCAAAAAACGAAATGTCGAATTGGTTTGTCTGGCGGGTTATATGCGTCTGTTGTCGAGCGATTTTGTCCGCGCTTTTCCGAATAAGATCATTAATATTCATCCGAGTTTGCTGCCTTCATTTCCCGGCTTGGACGCGCAGCGACAAGCGATTGATTATGGTGTCAAGATTTCCGGTTGTACTGTTCATTTTGTTGATGAATATCTTGATCACGGCGCAATTATTTTGCAAAAAGCGGTTGAAATTGCTGACGATGACACATCTCATACTTTGTCGGCGAAGATTTTGGAACACGAACACACGCTATATATCGAAGCATTAAAACATATTGTTTTAGGAAAGATCGAAATTACTGGAAGGCGGACAGTTTCAAATTAAAGCTCAAAGATTTTTTTGAAAATACATTTTCCTATTTCGCCGATTTTTAATTTCGTATCACGGTCTCTTAAACTGACCGTCAAAACTAGAAAGAAGAAAAAGGAAAACGGCAAAATGTAGAATAGTAGGTAAAATAACAGCGAACTTATAAAACTCCCCAATTCTCTTAACATTCTTTTTTTCTGAAAATAATCATCAAAGTTTCATTTTTATGAGGGTGTAATTAAAAGTGGGACACAGAAATATCAATAATTTTTGATGACGATTTTGACTGCTATCTGTTGTAGATAGATTTTTACAAGCACAATATACAGCCCCAATTTTGTCAGTTTTTAAGGGTCTTTTGAATTTGGCGAAAATTGTGTCCCACTTTTAATTACACCCATTTTATGATGTTTTTGTGTCTTTGTTTTGACATAATCGCGATTTTTCCATAGACTTTAAGTTTTCACTTTAAAGTGGAGGATGAACAGTAATTATGCCAAAGAGAACTTATCAACCAAACAATCGCCGCCGAGCGAAGAAACACGGCTTCAGAGCGAGAATGGCGACCAAGAATGGTCGCGCCGTAATCAAACGCCGTCGGGCAAAAGGACGCAAGGTATTAACGGTCAAACATTATTAACTGCTCGTTTGCCGAAAACTGAGCGTTTACGCAAGCCTGGAGAGTTTCGCCGTGTTTATGCGGGCGGACGCCGTTTTGACGGACGTTTTATGACGATTTTTATTATTCCGTCAAAAACGGCTGAGCAAAGATTTGGCATCACGGCTTCAAAGAAAATCAGCACTAAAGCGCACGATCGCAACCGTGCAAAACGGCTCTTGCGCGAAACCTTTCGCCTTAGCAAGGCTGAACTCAATCTGCTCGAAACAAAATTCGATTGGGTTTTGAACGCGCGCCGGAGTCTGTTGCAGGTTAAACTGGAAAAACCGCTCGCGGAATTTCGGCAAATTATCGAGAAAGTTAAAATATTTGAATCGCAGAAAGGCGAAAAGACGTTTTAGTAAAGTAGAATGAAGTATCTGGTTTTAAGTTTTTTAGGGCTTTACAAGACGTTTCTTTCGCCTTTTTTGCCGCCTGCGTGCCGGTTTGAACCAACTTGTTCGACTTATACTATGCAAGCGGTTGAAAAATACGGCGCAATAAAAGGAACTTGGCTTGGCGTAAGACGTATCTTACGCTGTCAGCCTTTTTGCAAAGGCGGGTATGACCCGGTGAAATGATTGCGGATTTGAGATTTGGGATTGCGGATTTTTACATTGAAACAAAAAATCCGCAATCCCAAATCCCAAATCCCAAATACAAATGATGGATAATTCTAAACAACAAAATCAATCTCGTTTTTTAATTGCCGCATTGCTTTCGATGACGGTTTTTTTCGGTTGGAGCTATTTTTTTGCGCCCAAACCGAAACAAAATGATAATACCAACACGGCGCAAGTTACCAATACGCAAGTTGCTCCGACTCCGCAAGTCCAAGCAACGCCGCAACCTCAATCACAACCTGTGGCGACCACACCCGACAACACGCCGAACAAACAAATTACAATAAAATCTGATCTTTATGAAGTAAAACTCGATTCAAAAGGTGCGTTGGCGACGAGTTGGATTTTGTTTAAAAATAAATCTCCGAAAGGTGAAACCCCGCTTTTTGCCGACGGTTCGACCGAAACTGAAAAAAAACCGCTTCAATTGATTTCTGACGAAGCCAGAAATCGGAATCCGCGTGAATTACCATTCAAACTTTCGACCGAAGATCAAACTCTTAATACATTTCTTAATGATCGTAATTATCAGATTTCGGGCGGTGAAGAATCCATTTATCTTGAAACAGGGCAAGAAAAACAGATAGTTTTTACGCTCAATGAGAATGGCGTTGAAATTACAAAAACCTTTGTCTTTCGTGCCGATAGCTACGTTGCGGATTTAGGCATTAAATTAACTCGTAACGGTCAAACCGTTCCAAATACAAAACTTATCATTGGTGCGAGTATCGGCGACCACGGTATTAATCATCACAATTTTTATCATATTGAATCGGAAACGGTTGCCAAGGTGAACGGCGAAATCAAACGCCAACAGGGCTATTATTCATTTACTTACGAAAATAACTCTAAAGACAGCATTTTGAGCGATGGTGGAAATGTTGATTGGGCTGGGGTGGCGGACGCATATTTTACGATGGTCGCGATTCCGGCAACGCCAACGCAAGGCTTGGAATATCGATCATCAAAATACGATGTTCCGATAAATCCTGTTTATGACGGGATTTTCAGTTGGATTACAAGAAGCGCGAAAACGACAGAAACGCGCCATTTAGTAACTGCGTTTGTGCCAATCAATGCGGACGGTTCGATTACGAAAATCTATACCGGAACGAAAGATTATTTCGCACTTGACGATTATAATAAAAGTTTAACACCGTCTGATGGAAGAACGATAGATATTATAGATACGGTCAATTTCAGCAATTACCCTTGGATTCGACCAATCACTAAATTTCTTGCAATCCCGATTCTTTATTCTCTGACTTTTATCAATTATTATACGAATAATTACGGCGTTGCGATTATTCTTTTTACCCTTTTCTTTTATTCTCTGCTTTTTCCGCTTCGTTGGTCGCAGTCGAAATCCTTCAAAAAAGCTGCTGGAAATGCGCCCAAAATGAAGGATATTCAAGACAGAATCAAGGAATTAACGAAAAAAGGCGTGCCTGCGGACGACCCGCGTATGCGTCAACTTCAGATGGAACAACTGAAGATGACAAAGGACGCGCTGCCGATTGGCGGTTGTCTTCCAATGCTTTTGCAATTTCCATTGCTAATTGCTTTTTACACCGCTGTGACTGTTTTATTGTCACTTCGGCAAGCCAGTTTCTTATGGCTGCCGGATCTTTCGGCTGGCGATCCTTTTCACATTTTGGAATTTGCTTTTGCTATTTCAATGGTGCTTTCGATGAAGTTCACGCCGACGACGCCGACCGTTACTCCTGAACAACAGATGCAGCAGAAAATGATGACCTACTTTATGCCGGTCATGATGCTCTGGGTAATGTGGGCAGCACCTGCCGGACTTCTGCTTTATTGGTTTTTCGGCAATATTGTCAGTTTTGCTCAACAAATGTTGATCAACAAAATGAATAAAACGAATGAACCGCCAAAGGAAGAAATTGTTGATACCGTGCCCAAAAATGCCAAAAAGGTGAAACCGAATTTATCAACTTCTTGAAAGTGAAAAAGTGAAAAAGTGAAAGAGTGAAAAGGTGAAAAAGTCAGGCTTGGGAAAAGACAAATACTTTTTCACTTTTACCCTTTTTCACTTTTCCACATTATACTTTATTTTATGAATGAAACTTGCCAACAAGCCGAAACATTTTTGACTGAACTTTTATCGGATTTGCGCTTTAATCTAAGCGTTTCATCCAATTGGAATGATGAGGGCTGTATGATGAATCTGAGCGGTGATGACACGCCTTTTCTGCTCAGCGAAAACGGTGAAATGCTTGATGCGTTTGAAGTTTTGCTGTTTCAGATCTACGGCAGAGGTTTTGACCGCGAACATCGGTTTGTTTGCGATGCCGACGGCTTTCGTCAGTCTCGTAAAGCTGAATTACAAGCTATGGCACGTTTTGCCGCCCAAAATGTTCGCAAAAGCGGCCGCCCTTTTACTTTCGGTGTTTTGAATTCGACCGAACGGCGCGTTATTCATTTAACTTTACAATCCGAAGAAGATTTATCAACCGAATCGGTCGGCGTTGGCAGAGATCGCCGATTGCAAGTTCGTTTGAAATAGGAATTTAAAGTCAGGAGTCGAGAGTCGGGTGTCGAGTGTCGAGAGTTTTTGATTTTTCGCAATCCTTCAATTTCCGTGAAGACTTTTAATCATCAAAAATAGGACTCTTGACTCTTGACTCCCGACTTTCGACTCTCGACTCGTTATGAAAGACACAATTGTCGCACTTGCCACACCGTTTGGACGCAGCGGCATTGGTGTAATTCGTTTAAGCGGTAAAGATGCTTTGCCGATTGCCCGGAGGCTTGTGCGTGCAGCTAATTTTGATCCGGTTCCTCGTGTTGCGTTTCTTTCTAAAATTTACGATCTTCAAACCGGCGAAGTTTTAGACGAAGCAATCATCACTTATTTCAAATCTCCGCAATCGTTTACAGGCGAAGACGTGATCGAAATCGCCGGTCATGGTTCGCCTGTTATCCTGCGCCAAATTATTGATTTTTGTCTCAAACTCGATGCCCGAATGGCCGAAGCGGGCGAATTTTCGTTGCGGGCTTTAGCAAACGGGCAAATGAATCTCAGCCAAGCCGAAGCGATACGTGATTTGATTGACGCGCAATCTATTGCATCAGCGCGACAATCGGTGCGCCAGCTACGCGGGGAATTATCTAATCAGCTTCAACCCCTCAAAGACGAATTGCTTGATGTCATCGTCGTTTTAGAATCAACCCTCGAATTTGTTGAAGACGATTTACCTGATTTTCAAACTGAACAAATCAATGCAAAGCTTTTTGAAATAATTGAAAACTTGGACAAAATGGCTTTGACATTTCAAGCCGGAAAACTTTTGCGCGAAGGTATTAAGGTTGCGCTTGTCGGACGACCGAATGTTGGTAAATCAAGCCTTTTCAATGCCTTGCTCGGACATGATCGGGCCATTGTGACGGACATTGCCGGAACCACTCGCGACCAGTTACACGAAAAACTTGTCATTAACAATATTCCGATTTCATTGATTGATACTGCGGGTTTGCGTGATACGGTTGATACTGTCGAAAGCATCGGTGTCGAACGTTCAAAACGGGCGATGGTTGATGCAGATTTGGTTATTGTTATTCTAGACGGTTCACAAGATTTGACCGCTGAAGACCAAGATATTTTATCTCAAACTGAAGAACTAAATCATTTAATTGCAATTAATAAGATTGATATTGCCGGAAATTTCAAATTTCAAATTTCAAATCTTAAATTTGTAAAAATCTCTGCCAAAACGGGCGAAGGCTTAACCGAACTCCAGCATTCCATCATTGAACCTTTTAATCCGCAAGCACACGATCCAACAGGCTTCTTGATTTCTGATGCTCGGCATTACGATTTGCTTTTGCGTTCAAAAATCGAAATCGAATGTTCTATTGATTTACTTAACCAAAAAATGAGCGAAGAAATCGTACTCATTGGATTACACAACGCGATTCGTTTTTTAGGACAGATAACCGGCGAGACTACGACCGAAGATATGCTTACACGAATTTTTTCGACGTTTTGTATCGGAAAGTAAGAAGCAATAAACAACAAAAACAATAAAAATAAAATATCGCACAAAAGCCCGTAAAAATGGGCTTTTTCTTGTGTTTATAATTATTGATGTTTTGTTTTGTTTCGCTTTTGTTTATATTTTCCTGTATCTCTAGTGTATTTTAAGAATTAGACTTTGGACGAAATCCATCCTAACTCACCCAAGATTTTGAGCGAGTTTTTCCTTTTGCTTGACTGTTTTTCCACTGCTTCATTCTTTTTGCAATTCGATTTGGCTCACATCTACTCCGGCTTGCCATTTTTTGA
>JANPDZ010000125.1:0-2475 GCA_031431735.1 Acidobacteriota bacterium
AGTCAATTTCGTGTGTACAGCTTTGGGCTTTCATCCGATAAGATCACGCCCGGCGATTTTACGGGCGACGGTAAGACGGACATTGCCATTTTCCGACCTTCAAACGGTGAATGGTTTGTCCAACGAAGCAATGACGGTTCATATTTTTCATTCCCGTTCGGCACAAACGGCGATATTCCCGTGCCGGCTGATTACGACGGCGACGGAAAAACCGATGCTGCCGTATTTCGTCCTTCCGTGTCCACTTGGTTTATCTTGAATTCGTCGGGAAGCGGAATTTCGATTCTGCAATTCGGCGCGAGCGGTGATAAACCGGTGCCGGCTGATTACGATGGCGACGGGAAAGCCGATATTGCGATCTTTCGACCGTCAGACGGCAGTTGGTGGTATGTGCGCTCGTCCGACAGTCAATTCCGCGTGTATAGCTTCGGAGTTTCGACCGACCGACCGGTACAAGGTGATTACACCGGCGACGGCAAAGCGGATATTGCTGTTTTCCGACCTTCGACGGGTGAATGGTTTATCCAGCGAAGCGAAGACGGTTCATATTTTTCGTTCCCGTTCGGTGCGGCGGGCGACATTCCGGTTGCGGGCGATTATGACGGCGACGGCAAGATGGATACGGCGGTTTTCCGTCCGTCAAATTCGACGTGGTTTCTCAATCAAACAACTGCCGGAGTTGGAATTATCACCTTTGGCATCAATGGTGATGTTCCGGTTCCTTCCGCCTTTGTTCCGTAACGAAGGGAAATTGTTGATATAAAAGCAAAAGGACGGAGAAAAAAAACTTTCCGTCCTTTCGCTTTTTAAGTTAAATTCAAAATAATTTGAAAAATTCACACGCGATTCGGCATTTATAGTTGTATAATTTAGAAAAGTTTAGGGGTTTTTAATTTGAGCGAAATTGCACACGCAAAACAAGCGGACATTTCAGCGGCGGAGAATACCGTTTCGGCGAGCCTTTCCGAAAAACGGGTGAGCATTCGTGTCGCGCCGAACAGTTATTTCACCGCGCTGATGCTCGGCACGTTCTTTTCCGCATTTTTTATCTATCTCGAAATGGATTTGTGGGCAATGATTCTGCTTGGTTTGAGTGTGATTTTGTTGCCTGCTCTCGCCTTTACCGACCGCATCGCGTTTGATGGCAAACGGCTTCGCCGGACAGGAATTTTGCCGCGAATCTGGGCGTGGCTTAACGGTTATTTTTATCATCTCAAACTTTCGGACATCGAACAGGTCGAAACGCAAGCTCTGCGTGCATTAAAACGCGGCGGAAGCGTTTTTTACCGCTATCGAACGACCGTCAACGGAAAGGGCTTGAAATTCGTTTTCGCGTCCGGTGGCGAGGAATATCGCCGGATGATCCGTCATATTTTTCCGCGTCTTGCAGAAAATGCGTTGGACAATCGTTCAATCGAACTGCGCGATTATTTGTCTGAACCGAAAGAAGTTTTGATGAAAGCGGAATTTGCGCATATTCCGTCGTCGGACGTTTTGGAAGATTCGATCAATATTTTTCAGAAACCCGACCGCCAACGACGCAGCAACGGCGAACTCGGCGCGGCAGAACTCGAACGGGTTGAATATCTGCGCCGTCTGGCAAACGAATTGCGGCTTTCCGGTCATCTTCTGCAATCTCTCGAAGCCTTTCGGCGCGCTCTCGTTATTCATCCGCAGGACGGCTGGCTGCTCTTTGAAGCGGCGCGTTGTCTTCATTCGTTCGCCGGCGCCGAGCACGACAAAAAACTGAATCGTAAATCAATCGCGATGCTTCGTCTGGCAGAGAAACGCGCCCAAAATGATAAGGAATTACTAGCACGTTTGGGTGAAAGTTATTTTCAGTTCGGCGATTGGGAACGCGCCCGGGCGGTTTTTTTGAAATCAATTGACCGCGTCGAAGAAAACTTTCGTTCCTTGCGCGGAATGGCAGAAATCGCTCTGCGCGAAGGCAAGATCGCGCACGTTATCCATAATTTCCTCGCGGCAAACCGTTTGGCGGAAACTCCGGCGCTGAGGCGTTGGACACAGGGCGAAGCCGATTATTTTTCGCATCTGAACGACGACGAAGATTATATGGAGATGGAAATCAGCCGTATAAATTTGCTCGAAACGCTTGAAAACTCCAAAAAGACCTCGCTCAAAATTGCGATGCTCGGTTTTCCGGCGATCATTATCGGGATGGTTCTCGGCGAAGATCTGATCGCTAACCTCGGCTGGGCGGTTTCAACGGTTTCGCTGCTTATCTGGACGGGTCTATTGGCAAGTCTGAATCTGTTTTCAGAACGTATTCCTTACGAATTGGTTGAAGAGGATTGATTTAATTTATTGGCGAGTACGCCATTCCCTGCCGGCTAGTGTTAAATCTCTCTTCGTTCAGAGTCCAAACTTTAGTTTGAGAACCGCGAGCGAAGCAAAGCGGTTTTGTGTTAATTTAAAAATCAAGTTTAAAATCAAAATTTTTTTTTTTGGGGCGCG
>JANPDZ010000126.1:0-22510 GCA_031431735.1 Acidobacteriota bacterium
GTTTCGGAAATTATCAGCTAGTGGTGCTTGGCGGAAATTTCCCAACAGGGAAAAATCAATTCGACTGTCTCCGAAACACCATTTGTAGTGAGCTTTGACTGTGGTGTTATTTCAGCCCAGCACCACTAGTGTTCAGTCAAGGTTGAATTGACGGGTTGTTTGTCAGAAGGAGCGGTAGCGACTTGGTAAGTTTTTAGCCGCTCGCTACCGCTCGGGGTTCTGACAGTTGCCGTCAATTCAACCTTGACTTAGCACTAGTGGTGCTGGGCTGAAATAACACCACAGTCAAAGCTCACTACAAATGGTGTTTCGGAGACAGTCGAATTGATTTTTCCCTGTTGGGAAATTTCCGCCAAGCACCACTAGTGGCAATTTATCAAGAATCAAAGTGTTATAAGTTATTTTTTACCTGTTCCTTAGTTCTTGGCTTTTTCGGTAAATTCTTTTAAAAGCAAATCGTAACTTGCCGTTAGTTCCCGCAAATCAAGTCGTGCTTTGAGCATTTTGGTAACAAAATCTTGCACCATTTTTTCGTCCGGTTTCGCATTTTTTGAACTTGCTTCCTGAAGTGCCAATATCGCTTTGGCATTTTCCATAATTTGTTGAGCTGAATTCATGCCGGCATCACATTTTTCAACTAACATCGGATCGTCGTCGCTTCCGATTTTCTTTAAGTTTTCCGAGGCTTTTGAAAACTTGCCTTTCAATTCTCCGGCTAAAATAATAATCCTCTTTATTTTTTCGGTATCCCAAACCAAACTTTCGCCTGAACCGCCGGAGGCAAATGTAATTTTGTCTGAAACACAATATTTCATACCGTTAGAAACCGGCGTTCCATCAATCATAAAATCGGACACAGGCAGATTTTCCTTTACGCACGGTTTATCCTCTTGAGTTCCGACAGTTGCGCCTTCGGCAGAGATAATGCCGGTGAAATGTTTGGTAATACCGTTTGCCCGAAGCAGATTTGAAATTTTCTTGGCTCCCGGACTTGTATCAATCTCTTCTTTGACCGATTGCATAACGACAGAAACCTCTTTCGGAGACGACCAATCTATAATTTTCTTTTCGGGCGTCACTTTCATTTGGTCAGAATCGTTTTTCTCTTTATCATTACCTGCAACTGCTGTATCCAGCGAGGTCAGCGTTTTAATAAAGGCTTTTTGTTGCGATTCAGCCTCTTTGGTCAAAGCCGATAACTTTGCCTTGGAATCGCAACCAACAAGCGTTAACATTACAAAACCAATTATCAAGAGTGGGCAAAAAGCCATCGGCGGCAAAAGAGTCTTAGGGACTTTCACAAAGTTTTCGTTCATCGTTTTCCTCACTTAATCAGATTTTACTTTTGCCTTCCGGCTTATTCACTACTTTTCCTTATCGCCTTCAACTTCGGGATATAAAGCATCGCGTTCAAGTTTCAGGTCTTCCATCCTCTTGTTTTCCGACATATCAATTGCCACGCGGTCTTTGATGTCTTTCCACAAAATAGTTGACGAATCGGGATAAAATCCAGCCGTATACCCAAGACTGACCATTTTGAGTTTGCTGTTACTCGCATCTTTATATTCGAGCCATTCGGTAAAAAAACGAAGACCGTATAAATATGAAATAAGTTTTAGTTTTCGTGTTATCGTGCCTTTGACTTCGCCGTGTCTGCCGCGCAGAGTCAGTCCTTCAAAGGTTGAACTCGGAGCATTCTCCAGCACAAACCAATCGGAAAGAATCGGCAATAATTTGTCATCATTTTCCGCGCTTAACTGAAAAAGTTCCTGAAAGGTAATCTTCATATTCTGATAAAACCAACCCTCACGCACGACAAATTTCTCGTTGACCGAATTCTCCTGAAGCAAAACATTTTTCTCGAAAACAAAGCCGTTAGCGACCTTGTTATACCAATTGTAATGAATGCGAATTTGTCCGGGTTTATCGCCGCGATAAGTTACCGCGTCGCGTTTCAGACGGGAAAAGATGGTTTGTTTGTTTTTGCCGACACGCTCATCGTCAGAAACCGAAGCGGGCTGATTTTCCGCATTATTTTGCGTCTGGAAAATTATCAGCCCTAAAATACATAACAAAATCAGGGTAATGCTCATAAAATAAATGTTTTTCATCTCTCTCTCTCTCCTTAGCAAAGGTATGACAGACTGCCAGTCTGTCATACAGATTTTCATTGGTTATAAGTGTGAACAGTCTGGCAGCCGTTCTACTTTTTTTCTCAATTCCTTACGTCATTTTACTTTTATCAATTGCTCCAAAGTCTCTTTTATTGCCGATTAGGCAAAACTTTAAGAAATTGAAGCAAAACGGTTTAAAGAATCGTTCGCACATTCTTCTGCTTGGGACTTGCTCATTTTTCTCCATGATCTAAATTCATTTCCTTTTTATTTCAAAATAATACTCCGGCATAATTTCAATTTGACCGTCAACCACGCCTTGTAAAGTCAATTTGTAACTGTTTCCGGTCAGGTTTCGGGCGGGCATCGTCAAGATGACCTGACGTTTTTGCCGGGAGCCTCCCGGTTTTAAGTTTTCCTTTGTCAAGACAATCGGTCCGTCACCTTCATTAAGTTGCAAAACAGCCCGATAGGTTTTTGCTTTTTCGTTTGAAGGGAGTTTTACAATAAATGAAATTATTTTTGTTTCGGGTTTCAAAAGCAGTTTGTCCGCAGTGCTTTCCGAGCGCAGAGCGGGTGTCAGAATAAACGAAGCGATTGTCGAAACAGTTGGCGTTTTTTTATCCGGTTTTTCTCCAACCTCGTTTTCTTTTGGCGAATTAGCCTGTGCAAGTTTTTCTTTTGACTGTTGCTGTTTTTGAGGTTGGTTATTTTGTTCCGTCGGTGTATTTGTAATATTTGGAGTTTGATTTGAAATATTTTTTTCTGTTTCTGAGACCTGAAGTTGTTCACTGTCATTCCGGGTTTGCCTTTGTTGCAGAAAAAAATAAACAACAAAAACAAATGCAATCAGGATTACTCCGCCCAAAACATATTGAGAAGCAAGTTGTTTACTGAATAAAAATTCGCCTATTGTTTGCCACCACGAACCGGAAGTGTTGGTTTCATTCGAACTTATCGATACCGCGCTCTGTTCGGTTGCCGATAATTTCGCCAATGCCGTGGCGGTTGCTAACTTGAACTTCCCATCAGGCAAACCGTTGATGTATTCGGCAAATTGTTTTTTCTCTGTCGGCGATAATTCATCGCGGGCATATTGGTCAAAGAGTTCATTTTCAACTTCGAGGAGTTCATCGAACAGCTCTTCGTCAATGAAATATTTCTCAGCCAAAGCCTCACGCTCCGGCTCGCCTAGTTTGCCCAACAAATAATGTCGCAGATGTATGCGGTGTTCTTCTTTCATTTACTCAGCCCGGTTTCCAAACCCTCCAACTCCTATGATAAAATTTAATCCGCCCCTTGCTTCTTTAGCGTTTCTCAAGATGGCGGGGCAAGTTGTTTAAGAATTGCATCATAACTTGAGATGATTTCCCGAAGTTCGCCACGAGCTTTAAGCATTCTCTCAATAGCTACTTGGACTGCTTTTTCGTCAGGCTTTGTGTTTTTTGCACTTGATTCCTGTGCGGCTAGAATTTCTTTAGCCGCTGATAAAATTTGCTCCGTCGCTTTAGCTCCCAGCTCACCTTGTTTTACTAAATCAGCGCCAACATCGCTTCCAACTTTTCCCAAACCATCACTGGCATTTGAGAACTTCACTTTAAGCACTTCGGCGGCAGTAACAATCTGTTTTACTTTTTCGATATCCCAAGTCAAATTTTGTCCGGAGCCGCCAACTTTGAACGAAATATGGTCTAATACTCGCCCTTTCATTCCGCCAGACACAGGAGTCCAAGTTTGTCCATTCTTGCTAATGCTAACGCCTTTGGGAAGCTGTTGCGAAACTTGTTGTGCCCCTTCGCTTCTGTCAATTTCCTCGTGACTTGATTGAAGAATGACAACAACCTCCGATGGAGATGACCAATCTATAACCTTATTTTCTTCATTAGCATCTTTTTTTTCTTTAGGAATTAGTTGACCAAACATATCCGCAGCGTTCTCTTCCGTTTTCGCCGATGCTGTATCAAGAGCAGCCAAAGCCTGATTGATACCTTGAAGATGGCTTTTTCCTTCTTTCACGAGTGTTAATAGCTTGGCATTGGTGCATCCTAAGAAAGAGAGAATAAGAGATGCCATTATTGTCATAACGACCAAATTTCTCTTCATCGAAAATTTGCTTTTAGTTTGATTATTTTGAAACATGATTTAATCCTCCTTGGTTTTGATACTAAAATTAGGGAGATTCGCTTTGCTTTCTCGCGTTCAGTAGATTGTTTGGCGGCAGACTGCCCGACCTATTTATTAGCCGGCAACAATGTAATCTTGGCATCCTTTAAAACCAGCAGATAGTTCTCTTCAGTTAATTTGCCATCGGAGAATTCTTTACTAATCACAATCCTTGGAGATAGCTTTCCTTCGACTTCTACTGAATTGCCAATGGCTAAAGTAACTTTTGGTTTTTCACTTAATTCCAACAGAGCGTAGTAATGTTTCATTCCGTCGTCTTTAATTTTTACTCCAAAGGACTTCCAATCCTTACTATTGTAAGCCTCGACCACACGATTAGCAGGCGGAAGTTGCCCCTGCCAAATAACAGCCTTGCCTTCATATTGGGCAGGCAGAAATTTGAATTCAAATGACCGCATCTTATTGTTTTCATCATTTTTAGAAGCCGGAGAGTCAGCCGGCAACAACTTCACTAATGCGTCAATAGTCGGGTTGTTTTCTGTCTCTGTCGTGCTTGATTTTTTGTTGCCTGTTTCGGTCGTGTTTGATTTCGTATTAGCTGTCTCAGACGGAGAACTGGTTGATTTTGAACACCCTCCTCCAAAAGATGTAAAAAGAATTAAACAAACTGTTATGGCAAAAACCGATAATTTCATAAACGCCTCCTTATTTTTATTGAAGATTAAATGAGTGTTATTGCAAACTGGACAAGCTATTTGTCACTCATCACACCCCATCCTAAATTTAGTTAAGCAGGTTGCAGAAAGTTTTTCTTTTCAACTATTTACAATTTTCAAAAGACTACAAAATTTCTGCTCACCCGCCTGTTTTATTTCCAAAACTGCCACCATTTTTTTTCTAACTTTAATGTGGCATTCGGCTTCATTTCCCGCAAACCTTTTATGGCTTCTCTATTTTGAGTAAAGGCGTAAGTCAAGAATGAATTCTTGGAAAACCTTGTCACACAGAACAGCACCCCAATCACGCTATCGTAGGTCTCTAGCATTAAAACGCCATTCGTGAGACTTTCAGAGGTGAGTTCATACGTTACTGAGAAATCCTTACGGTCAGAGGCATTTACGACTCCCATCAGACTCTCGAAGATACTCCCACTTTGCCGTTCAATCGCCTTAGCGTTGCTCTTCGCTACCTGATTAGCTTGGTTAAAAAAAGCCATTGCCTGTTTTTGAGGCAAAATCGGAAGAGTCTGACAGATTTGCTCTAATTCTTGCACCGCGTTGTAATCCCATTGTTGGAAATGTTTTTCAATCATTTTTTAGCTCCAGCTACTTCAAGTAACTTGATAATCTCATTCTTGGCTTCACTATCCTTCAATTCTTTTGCAATATCTAAAACTGTCTTACCATTTTGGGTTTTGACATTGACATCGGCTCCTCGCTTTAACAATAGCCTGACAGTTTCAGTGTTAGATTTATAAGTTGCTTCTATTAAAGGGGTCAGAAAGTTTTTATTTAATGCATTAATGTCAGATCCTTGAGCGAGTAATTCTTCAATTTCGGCAAGGTCACCTCTTTTTGCGGCTACCCAAATATCCGTGAGTCCGAAATCATAAAGAGTACTAACAATAATTTCCTTGAATTCAAAGGCTGTTAGAAGAGTGTGGAGCCAGACTAGCGGAGCAGCAGAATCCTTGGTGAGAATCTCTGGCTTTAAAATGTCTAATAAATCGATATGTCCGCACAACACCGCTAAAACGAAAACCAAGGTTCTTAACTCGATGTATTTATTAACTTTAAAACTCTTTTGAAACAAAATGCGAAGAATTGCAGATTGGTCTTTTGTCGCAAACTCACGACCGCAAGCGGCATACATTATAGGAATTTCATTAGAAACTGATTTTTCCGAAACCGCGTCTTTAGCCAGTGCGCCTTTTGCGATGAGATTCTCCACAATACTTAAGTGTCCTTGCGCCGAAGCCAGCGATAAGGAGGTAAGTTTAGTTTTTTTGCTCTCTGCATTAACATCGGCTTTTTTATCGAGCAGCAGTTGAACGACTGGAATATGCCCATATGCAGAGGCAAACATAAGCGGTGTTACTCCGAGAGTTTGCTTCTTCTTATCTTTGGCATTTACGCTTGCTCCTTTCGCCAATAGTGTTTTTACTGTTTCAAGGTCGCCTTGCTGTGCCGCAGTAAGTAAATTTTGATTGAGAACTGCAAGTTCAGAAGCAGAAGGTTTTTTTTGAGTATTTTTCGTTGGCGTTTGTTTGGGATTGCTTTGGGTAGTCTTTGTAGTTCGCTTTTGGGCGTAACAGGTTTCAATAAAAACGCCTGTTACCAGAACAGATAGAAAAAGCACTTGAACGACTCTCTTTAAATTTTGGAATATTGTTAATTGCGTTTCGATGATGTTTTTCATAATGTTTTCTCCTGTTATATGATCTTGATCATATAAACTAATTCCATTGATCCGAATGTGCCGACGGCGATGATTAAGCTACTGCTTTTGTTTCTTTTTAGCATCTTTGAGCAATCTAATGATTTCTTTATTTCCTCTCCTTTCTGCCAACTGTAAGGCTGTTACACCACCATCACCTTTTGCGTTCACGTCTGCACCTTTAGCCAAAAGAGATTGAACTAGAGCAATATTATTGTTTGCTACTGAGCCCATCAAAGGAGTCGCCCCATCATTGCTCTTTGCATTAACATCTGCCCCCCCATTAATCAACGCTTGTGCAATTAATGTTTTATTCTTCATTATGGCAATAAGTAGAGCTGTCCCGCCATTTGTTGCCCTTATGTTTAAGTCTGCACCTTTAGACAGTAAAGCTCTTACCGTAGCATCGTGACCGTCAAAGACCGCTCTCATCAAAGGAGTTATCCCATCTTTATCCTTTGCGTTTACATCTACTCCGGCTGCGAGAATGTCTTGGGCAGTAGTTTCGTCAATTAGCCAATCCAACCTAGCTTTTGGAACGAGATCAGTCCATGCGGTTTTCCGAACACCTACTGAAAGGAGAAAACCCAAAAGATTTGGACTTTCATCGGTTGCGCCTTTGTTACGTAATGCTTGAATAATAGCGGAATTCCCTTTAAGTTTAGCCATTTGCATTGCCGTCATCCCGCCAATATCTTTCACCGCCAAATCTGCACCTTTTGCCAACAAAACTTCCACAGTATTGACATCGTTGCCTATTACCCCCCACATCAAAACGCTCATTCCCTCATTTTCTTTAGCGATTACCTCTGCGCCTTTAGCAATAAGAGATTGCACGGCAGTAGAATTTCCATTATATGCAGCTAGCATCAGTGAGGTCATACCATCGTTGTTCTTTGCATTCACATCGGTATTCTTCTCAAGCAAGGTTTGCAAAATGTCGCTGTAATTATAGACTGCGACCAGCATTAGGACAGTTCTGCCATAATCATCCTTAGCGTTTACATCTGCGCCTTTAGCCAGCAGGACTTGTACGACATCAGAGTGCCCCAAACTTGCCGTAATCATCAAGGCTGTTATACCATTAGCGTTTTTTGCATTTACATCCGCTCCGTTAGCTAATAGGGATGTTAAAGCGGTGAGATCACCTTTTCTTGCGGCATTCCACAAGTCTTGGTTTTTATCCGCCGAATAGACTGTGAAAGGGAGTAGCAATACAATTAGCAAAGCCATTCTTCGTGTTTGTGTCATAATTATTCTCCTTTATTGAAATGAATGCTCCAACTAAGCGTGTCTACCATCGCCGCATCCATTTAACCGAAGCCGCCCTATTATTTGTTTAAGTCTTGATAAGAATGATTTACACATCTCTACTCTTACCATCATTAAGTCTCGCTAGAATCGCTTTCTGTTTGATTGTTTTGCCCCGCATTCTTTATTGCGAAAAAGACGATGAAAAAGGCTATCCACGGGAGAAATTTAATTTCTCCTGAACTGAAACCTGTTCCGCCGTTCGCACTGGCAAAAAGCTTTAAAACAGCAGCAAACGATCCCGCCGCCAATCCGCCGACAAATAATGCAATAATGTTTCTCATTTACAATCTCCTGTGTTAAAAATTTAGGACAATTGTTTGAATTTAACTGTCCACAATTAGATATGCGGCTTTTTCAATTTTGTTCCAGCCGGGTCTAAACATTTTTTCAGGCAAACTTCCAACTTCGCACGAAGTCTGAAAGCGCGTTTTTTAAGAGTTGGTCTTGAAAACCCCAAGATGACAGCTAATTTTTCTCTTATTTCTTTGGGCTTCTCACCGGGTTCTGTGATGTAATATCCGTCGAACAAAGCACGTTCTGAGTCATTGAATTCAGACCGACATTTTTGTAAGCAGAATAGAATTTTCGCTTGTTCACGCTTTTCAATCAGCGTCTTCAGAGGGTTCTCAGCATCGCTCCCGGTTAAGGTGGAATCATCATCAATTGGTACAGTTGAAGGTCTTCTCCAAAACTCTAATTTGACGTAATGGGCTACTTTGAAGAAATATTTCTCGATGCCGTCCGTTTCAATTTCATTTGTAATTTCGATACCTTCATGTATTTTATTTGCTACTCTGAAGATGGTTTCATCGGCACATTCTTCGTGATTTTGAAAAGTTGAACGGAGCGCACAGTTGAAATAGCGAATTAACTTTTGCCTCATGCGAAGTAGTTTTTCTTCCGCGATAAGCGAGTCCTTATCGAAAAGCAAAAGTAGTATATTACCGCTTGATGAGTTGTCTTTAGCCATTTCCCGCCCCGAAAAAGTTTCAACGCCATTCGCCTTGCATAATGAAAGCTGCCCAATAGAACGGGTCAATTTTTTGCCGCAACATTTCTTTTTGCGCCTGGCGCAAGGCGGCGGCGGGTGGCAGACGTTTTTCACCGAGCATCGCCTCGTAAAAATGTTTCATTACTTCCGCCGTCATTGCATCGTCAACTTTCCACAAACTCGCCACGACACGCGGTGAACCTGCGTACATAAAGCCGCGTGTCAAACCAACCAGTCCTTCACCTTTGATTTCTTTTCCGAGGGCGGTTTGACAACCGCTCAAGACAACCAACTCAACGGGCAGTTTTAGGTTATAAATTTCGCCCAATCTCAGCAGAGATTGCGGCTGCGGAATACCTTTTTCATCAATCATTGAAAATAAGATCCCTGTCAGTTCGGGCTGTTCGCTGTTGAACAAACCGTGCGTACCGAAATGAATAAAACGATATTGGCCCGCTTCAGCGTTGGTCGCATTGGCGTAGTTCGCGTCGAAATCTAAATAAATTTTGCTCTGTGTTTTGGGAACCAGTGCAGCTATCGAAAGAGCCTCGCGGCGGGTGTATGAAAGGCGCGGAATAGATTGTCGGGATTCGACCGTCGGTTCATTATTCAGCGTTCTCAATATACTTTGAAACGCTCGGTCTTTGTTCGTCTCAGAAACACTTTTCAGTTCGTTGGGTTTTTGCGAATCTCTTTTTAAGCGCAGATCGGTCGCTTCAAACACAGGATCGGCGACGACCATTATTTCTTTGGTATATTTCGGACGAACATTTTTTTCATCACGCAACACTGCCAGCGTCGAAGCCGAGGGCAAACTAATAATTTCATGGTCGATAAGCAAAGGAATTGCCGATTGTTTTTTACTGCCGACCGGACTTGAGAGCGCAGCGAAAGGGATGTATTGCAAAACGCCGTCGCCGACAATCAACAAACGCTTGTTGTTTTGTAAATGATTGGCGGCAGGCTTCAGCAGAATGTTGCTCAAGGCGGTGGCGGCTGTCTCGTATTCTTTTTTTGTGGCGGCGGTCGGGCGTGTTGAAATTGATTTGTAGAATGCGCGGGCAGCATTATTGATTGTTTCGCCTTTGGGCAGTTCGTAACTGTCAATCGAATCTTGAGTCACCACCCAAAGATAACTTCTTTCAGCACCAAGCGCGTATTCCAACAAAATCGTGTCGCGGTCTAAAACTTTCTTTTGAATGTCGTTTAATGTCAGCGGTTGCGGTTGCGCCAAAGCCGCGTAACGCGGGCTTGTCGTGCGTATCTGTGCTTCGACCTTTGAATAATCGTCAGTTAAATCTTTAATCTCTTTGTTGATTATCGCTTCATGTTCTTGAGTGTGTTTTGAGTTGAGCAATCTGATGCGAGCATCGGTTCGTGCGCTGATGCGTTGACGAAGATCACGTTCACTTAGAAGCAACTTTTCATCAACACCTTGACGGATATTGACATTTGCCTCTGATAACAATTCAAGCAGTCCGCGAGCGCGTGTTCGCTCACTCGCTTCCAAAGCCTTACCAATATAACCTTCTGATGACTTTTGCTGATCCAACTGCATCAATAGTTCAATATAAAACTCGTAGAATTTCTGAACAGTCGCAAAATAGGAAGATCGCAATTCACGGCTACCGATTTTGGTGCGAAGAGATTCAACAATGGTAATGGCGGCTTCGATGTTGGTGGAGGACTCAGTGAGATTGCCACTATTACGCGCAAGAGATGCCACATCAAACAAGGTCGTTGCCTCACCGCTACGGTTTTCAACAGAACGAAAGAGCGACAAAGCTTGATTGTAGTAGTCAAGAGCCTTTTGTTTCTCTCCAAGTGAATCGTAAACTCTACCTATCTTATTGAGTGTGTAAGCTTCGACGTTTCGATCCCCAACAATGCGAGATAGTGGCAAAGCTTCTGTATAGTAATCAAGTGCTTTTTGTTTCTCTCCAAGTGAATCGTAAACTGCGCCAATGTTGGCAAGTGTGTTAGCCCTATCACTGCGAGTTCCGTTAGTTCGTTCTAATGTTAAGGCTTTGTTGTAGTAGTCTAGTGCCTTCTGCTTCTCACCTAATGAATCATAGACAACGCCAATGTTGTTGAGTGCTGATGATTCGCCGCTTCCATCTCCGACCTCACGATAGATTGGCAATGCTTGCGTGTAATAGTCTAGTGCCTTCTGCATCTCGCCTAATGAATAGTAAGCTCCGCCCATGGTGTTGAATGTCGCAGCCTCACCATTACGGTCACGGGCAGCGCGTCTGAGCGGCAAAGCTTGTTCGTAATAGTCAAGTGCTTTCTGCATCTCGCCTAATGAGTCGTAAACTCCACCGATGTTGTTGAGTATTTCTGCCTCGCCAAACGTGTATCGGACAGCACGGGCCATCGGCAGGGTTTTGAAATAATAATCAAGTGCCTTCTGCGCCTCGCCAAACGAGTCATAGATTCTGCCGATATAGTAGAGTGACAACGCCTCACGGTAGATGTCTCCGACAGCCTGAAAAAGCGGCAGAGCCTCTTCGTATTTCTTAATTGCGCTTTGCAGTGATTGAACTGACCCTTCTACTTCCAGTTGCTGTCCTTGCTTAAAAGCTTGTTCGGCACCAACGCGGTTCTTGTCTTTTTCCGTTGCCGTCCTCAGTTCTATAATCTTCACGTCGTAGTGACCTGCAATTGCCGTTTCCCCTGCACGCACTTCTAACCGATAGTTTCCCGTAGTTTCAGCGATCATTGAAAGCGGCTCAGGTCCTTGCCAATAGTTTGGGCTGTTCATTTCAGTCAATTTGTTGCCGTCTGGTCGGAAGAGTGTTACTACAACATCAATACCTCGCTGAAAAACGCCGAGGTAAAAAAATTGACCGGCAGTGAGCGCAATACGGTATGAGTGTGCTTGGTTTCCGGCGAGTTTGCGTTCGAGAGGTCTGCCAAGTTCAAGAACGGTTGCGTCTGTGAGTTTTTTGTCATTTTCTGTTGCAGTTCTGAGTTCTAATATTTTTATTTCATAACGACCCGCCTCCGCTTTTTCTTCGAGCGCACGCACTTTCAAAGTATAGTCGCCATCCGTCGGCGCGAATACTTCCAAAAGCTCCGGTCCTTGCGCTCCGTTCGGACTGTCAACTTCAAATAACTTCTTTCCGTCGGGAAGATAAACCTCGACGACAACATCAATTCCTTTTTGTTCGACAACTATTTTCAGATATTGATTGGCGGCGGCTCTTATTTTGTAGCTTTGTGACCCGCCGCCCGCGAGTTCGCGTTCGATATTTTGTCCCTGGGTCAGCGTGATAAATTTATTGTCACTCTGGGCAAGTGTCAATAAAACAGAGATGTTAATAAAATAAAGGAAAAGGAGGGATTTTATTAAACGGGGACGAAGTAAATTTACTGTTAGGAACATGGCGACACCTCAAGATTTTAAGCCCCCCTTGTAAAATATTAACGGAAATTTTTTCTCCGCAGACCGTATCAAACAATTTCCATGCGGCTCCGAATAAACAATCAAGAATTTTATCGAAGGTAAATCTTCGATAATGAAGCGATGGCTTTTTCCGTTATGACGGCGATATTTTAGCACAAATAAGCCGAATATTAGAATTATTTTTCAGTCCGCACGGAACATTTTTCTTTTTCGCTCATATCAATACAAGAACGTTCTTCGAAACAACAAATCAGAAACAACATTAAACCAATGTAATGACGTTGCAAGACAACGAAAAGGAGAAAATAATAAAATGAAAACCACGAAGAAAATTTTTGTAACAATGATAATGCTGGCAATTGGAATCGTCTTTTTTGCAAATGCTTCAATCCTTGCCCAACAGTCCTTTACGCCGGGTAAAGTGCGCGAGTTGAAATATGAATCGGGAGTATTTTCATTAGAAAAAGAAACCAAAATGAAAGTGACCATGGGACAAGACCAAATTACTTTCCAACCGAAAGGCAGGCAAGAGTTCTCAATTCCTTTCAAATCAATCTTTGAGGTCGCATACGATACCAAGTCGCAACGACGCACAAACCAAGCCGCAATGTTAGCTGCCGTGAGTCCGCTTGGCGGGATGATTCTCCTTTCTATGAAGAAGACAAAACACTACGTCAGCATCGTTTGGGAAGAAGAAGGCATAAAAAAAGATGTTCTTTTTGAGGTTCCGAAAGACGAACGCACGTCACTGTTGAACGAATTACAAAACGTCACGGGCAAACCCTGGCGTGATCTGGACAGCGAACAGAAAAAAACAATTCAGGAATTGGAAGGGTTGAAAAACAAAAGCATCTCGCTTGAGCTTAATCGTCAAACCCAAGTCGGAGCGGTATCGCTCAAGCCCGGGCTATATCAGATCGTCGTCATCGAACGCGAAAATGGAATGGGCGAACTGCATTTCTTCGAGGGCAAGAAAGTCAAACCGGCCAAGAGTTTGGTTTCGGTCAAAGTCGAAATCTTGAATCAATCAAGCAGTGTCACGGCTACACAAGTCAATTCTAACGAACAGAATGGCACGGCTTTGATTTCAGAAATTCAAACACCGACAAGAACTTTCAAAATCACAAATTAATATATCAAGTCAGGGAAACAAAAAGTTGAGGATTCAAGCTAATAATAAACTGAAGAATGAACCCAAAACTTTTTGTTTCCGACTCGCATAACCGCATAACTTGAATTAACCGCGTTATTTTTTGAGAGTTGGAAAGCTTAAGTTTTAAATGGATGGCAAACTGCCAGTTTCCCGGATATTGAGTTGCAATTTGTTTCGGATAAATAAAAGATTGCAAAGTTAATAAATGCGTTGTAACATACCAATCATTCTTACAACACAATCATTTATTCGGCAATTTTCATCGGATAATTCTCAGAAGTCATCAACAGGCTCGAAAACGAACAAGGGGAACATTTTTTGAATTTCTGCATATACAAAGCAGGACATACTTTTTGAGTAAGTTGTATTTTGTATTTTTAGTTTTGAGTGTTTCTATTTTGGCGACACTTTCAAACGCATCCCAAATAGTTTTTTGTCAAAACATAAGACATCAATTGCGAAGAGGAGAGAACAATCTATGAAATCCGGTAAACGACATCAATCAAAAAACAGTCACCAAACTTTCAGGACTAATGCACGAAACTTGTTGCTTTTGCTCATGATTTTAGGATTTATTGCAATCTTCAGCGCAAGCGATTTTATCTTTGATGACAAAAGATCAAAGACACGTGCGGCTACCCTTGAGCAAAAACAAACTCCAAACCCAACTTTACAAACCAACTTCCTTAATGAAGAAATCAGCCCTGAAACACTCCGACAAATACAAGCCTTGATACAAGAAAAAGAATCACGCACACCGACCCAAAGGAAGATTGATTCGCGCCTTCTTGATACGATAAAGTCGGCACGCGGGGAAATGTTAGCCGAGGGCATCGCCACTCTTCGGACAGGTTTGATTGCTGACGAAAAAGGCTACATTGATGTTGATATCGTCGCCAATGTAACTGACAATCTGATGAAAGAGTTAAAGCGGATTAATGCTGAAATTGTTGTCTCTCTTCCTCAGTATCGAAGCCTGACCGCACGGCTTCCTATCATGACAATCGAACCACTTGCCGGAATGGACGAGGTTATTTTTATTTTGCCGAAGCAAGAGGCTCGACATCTACAAGTGATTGAGACTCCATCTACTCCAACAACAAATATTTATGCTCCAAATTCTGAGGATGTTCTGAGAATAAACTCGGCTTCAAGTTTTGAAGAACGCGCAAAACAAGTGCGTGAGTTTTTTTTATCAAACTTTTCCGACAATATAGACATAGAATCGGGTAGCGTTAATTCTCAGGGCGACATCACGCATAGCGCAAACATCGCCAAAACAATATCGGGTGCAAATGGAACGGGTGTTAAAATTGGTATTTTGTCAGATGGCGTTAACTCACTGGCGGCAAGACAGGCAACGGGAGATTTACCTGCGAACGTCACAGTATTACCGGGACAGGCAGGTGTTGGTGATGAAGGCACTGCGATGCTTGAAATCGTTTATGACGTGGCTCCCGGCGCACAACTTTATTTTGCGACTGCGGCTACAAGCATTGCCGGTTATGCACAGAATATTCGTGATTTACGCACCGCGGGATGCAATATAATTATTGACGACTATGTTTATTATGTTGAGACACCATTTCAAAATGGACAAGCCCCAAGCGTTATTTCAACTACAAACGCAGGTGTTGTCGTTCAGGCAGTCAACGATGTAACGGTTGGCGCACAGGCAGGCGCGCTCTATTTTTCGGCGGCGGGAAACGACGGTAACAAGAATGACGGAACTGCTAGTGTTTGGGAAGGTGATTTTGTTGATGGCGGAGCAGTCGGCACACCGATTCCCGGAACAGGAAGACTTCATAACTTTGGCGGCTCAACATTTGACTCTCTAACTGCAAACGGGCGTGTCTTAGTCAAATGGTCAGACCCATTAGGCGGATCTTCTAATGACTACGACCTCTATATTCTGAACAGTACAGGGACAACGGTTGTTGCCAGATCTGATAACCTTCAAACCGGTACCCAAGACCCGGTAGAAGACGTGGGAAACTGTTTTCAGCGTGAGAAAATTGTAATTGTAAAAAAAGATGCAGCGGCAAATCGGTTTCTACATTTGAATTCTAATGGTGCCGGGTTGTTTATTTCCACTCCGGGTGTCGTCTATGGTCACTCAGCAAGTCTCAATGCGATAAGCTGCGCGGCTTCGCCATCCGGTCCTGTTGTCTTCAATATTACAAGTGGTCCGTTCCCAAACGCTTTCAGTTCAACCAATGCCGTTGAAACTTTTAGCTCGGATGGCCCGCGTCGGATTTTTTACAACGCCAACAGTACCGCTATTACTCCCGGCAATGTATCATCAACCGGCGGTCAACTGCTGCAAAAGCCTGACATCACGGCGGCTGACGGCGTTTCAACCACAACGCCCGGATTTATTCCGTTCTTTGGAACATCGGCGGCGGCGCCACATGCGGGCGCACTGGCAGCACTTCTAAAATCGGCAAGTCCCGTTTCGACAAACGCACAAATTTACAACGCCATGATGAGTACGGCGATTGATATTGAAACACCCGGCATGGACAGAGATTCCGGCGCGGGTATCTTTATGCCGATTCCGGCTCTGGCGGCTCTCGGTGTTTCATTAGGCAACACTGTTCAATTCACTCCCGCCGCTTCATATAACGTCAATGAAAATGGCGTGACGGCGACGATTACCGTGACGCGCAGTAATGGTAACGGAACGGCATCTGTCAGTTACGCGACGAGTAACGGTTTGGCGACAGCCGGTTCGGATTACACCGCAACTTCAGGCACATTGAACTTTGCAAACGGCGAAACAAGCAAGACTTTTAATATCCAAATCATTGATGACGCAACTGCCGAAGGCAATGAAACTGTCAACTTAACTCTCAGTAACCCAACAGGCACAACTCTCGGTCAACCCGGCGCAGCGATTCTAACAATCATAGATGAGGAGGGACGTTGGAGTCAGCAAGTCAGCGGTACGACAGCACTTCTTAATTCAGTTCATTTTCTGGATCAGAATCAAGGTTGGATCGCCGGTTCGAGTGCGACCTTACGCAGGACAATAAATGGCGGGAATTCATGGATTGCGGTTGCAAATACTGGAGTTTCAACATTGAACGGATTCAGTTCGATAAGAATGTTAGACCAGAACACGATTTGGTCGGGTGGTATTCACTCTGACATCAGAACGACCAACGGTGGGGTCGGATGGACAGGAAATCAGACAACAAATGATCATTTCTTCGTGCAGCGACTCTACCCGTCGTCACAGACAAAGACGTGGGGAGTCGGCTTCGACACTTTGTCCAGTCAAGGAGTTCACATCAGATACACCATGGATGTGTTTGGTCCGACAAACACTAACTATTACTATGGTACAAATTACCCGAAAGACATCCAATTTCTGGATCCGAACAATGGTTGGTCAGTTGGATTAAATGGATATATTCGCCGAATCACAAATGCGGATAGCGACACACCTGTTTATACTTTTCAATCAAGCGGCACAACAAATTCTCTGAACGGCATTTATATGCTTGACCTCAATACCGGCTGGATCGTAGGTGACGGCGGAACGATTCTCAAAACAACAAATGGCGGAGCAAATTGGAATCCGCAAACCAGCGGGACGACACAGATTCTCAATGCTGTTTATTTCATCAATCAGAATGTCGGCTGGGCAGTCGGGAACGGTGGTCTTATTCTCACTACTTCGGATGGTGGCAACACCTGGGTAACTGAAGCCAGTGCCGTCACTGCCGATCTTCGCAGTATTATTGTTTTCGGATCGGGCATCGGCTATGCAGTCGGCTCGAATGGAACAATCCTCAAACGCACTCCTTTATCACAATCAAACACGATTCAATTTAGTTCAGCCGCATATAACGTCAATGAAAACGGCGGTTCGGCAACAATTACAGTGACGCGCAGTGACGGTAGCGGGGCGGCTTCCGTTAATTATGCAACCAGTAACGGAACTGCGACTGCAGGCTCAGATTACACAACTGCATCTGGAACATTAAATTTCGCAAATGGCGAAACGAGCAAGACCTTTAATGTCGCGATTCTTGACGATTCAAACTTTGAAGGCAACGAAACAGTTAACCTGACTCTTAGCAATCCGATCGGTGCGACATTAGGAATGCCTAATCCGGCGGTTCTGACCATCATTGAAAATGAAACACAACCTTCTCTGCAATTCAGCTCGGCAACAGGTTCAGTTGGCGAAGGCGGCGGTTTGATAACGCTGACCGTTACCCGCACAGGCGCAACGGGCAACGCTGTTTCAGTTCAATTTGCAACGGCAAGCGGAACGGCGACCGGCGGCGCATCCTGCACAACCGGAGTTGATTTTGTCTCGGCGGCAGGAACATTAAACTTTGCAGCGGGTGATGTATCAAAGACATTCAATGTATCAATCTGTGAGGACATCCTTGTTGAAGGTAATGAGAGTTTTACCGCAACGCTTTCAAATGCCGGCGGCGGAGCAATCATCGGAATACCTTTAACTCAAACCGTCACGATATCCGATAACGATACTGCTACCATACCGGTCACCGTGCAGACCAATCCGGTTGGACGTTCCTTCACAGTTGACGGAACTCCTTTTACGACAACACAGGTCTTTAGTTGGACTCCCGGCTCAAGTCATACAATTGCGACCACTTCGCCTCAAGCCGGAACAGCCGGAACTCAATACGTCTGGGCAAACTGGAGCGACAGCGGTGCAATTTCGCACACGGTTGCGCCAACCGTGGCAACGACCTATACGGCTAATTTCACGACTCAATATCAATTGACAATGAATGCCGGAGCAGGCGGAACGGTCAGTCCGCCGAGTGGATTCTTCAATGCCGGACAGGTTGTTGGTATCACGGCGACGCCAAATGGAGGATTTACCTTCAACGGCTGGACGGGAAGCGGGACGGGTTCTTACACGGGAGCAAACAATCCGGCTTCGGTGACAATGAACGGACCGATTACGGAAACTGCAAACTTCACGAGTGGCAGTTGCACACCAAGCCTTATTCCTTTAAGTCAGACATTTTCCGCCAGCGGTGGAACAAGCAGTCCGGTGAGTGTAACTATTCCAAGCGGATGTGCGTGGACTGCCACTTCTAATTCACTGGTTGGTTCTTATGACTTGCTTGGTAAGGAAAATAACTCGGGATCGTTGTCATATTTGAATTTACTTAGCCCGCCACAAAAGGGTTTAACTAATTTTTCATCAATAGCAACTAACGATGATGCGGCTTCCTCTGCAATTAAGACTTCAGATACAAGCGTTTCAGAAGTCATCGCGGCTATATTTCCGGGAACGGGAGTCGGAGCTATTCCCGATGCCACAACGGCAGGTCCGCAAACACCCGGAACACCATTGAATATTGCATTTGCAGTCACCGGTTTGAGTGGTGCTCCGACCAATGTCGAAATCAATATGACCGGGACGCATACATTTGTCGGTGATCTGAAAGCCACTCTCATTGCTCCGAACGGAACCTCGTTCACGGTGTTCGGCTACACGGGAGCAACCTCTGCGACAAGCTTTGGCAGCGGTTCGGATTTAAGCGGAACTTATAATTTCAAGGACAGTGCGGCCGGGACGAATTGGTGGATAGCCGCTGCCACGACGCCTGTTCCGGTCGGCGATTATCGGACAACAGTTTCAGGACCGACCACGAGTCCGGCGGCAGTTACGAATCTGACGGCAGCTTTTGCGGGAGTCACGAGTCCGAACGGAACTTGGACATTGCAAATCACGGATGGAGCAAGTACAGATACCGGAAGCATTACAGCGGCAAATTTGACCTTGACGAGCGGAACCGGAACCAACTGGATCACTAATGTGACGCCCGCGAGCGGTAATGGAAATGGTTCGTTTACCTATAACGTAGCCAACTACACAGGCACTACCCAACGCACCGGGACGATCACGGTTGCGGGCGCAAATGGAACTGCCACACATACAGTAATTCAAAACCCGCCTTCGTCAACTATTCCGGTCACCGTGCAGAGTAATCCCGTCGGACGTTCCTTCACGGTTGACGGAACTACTTTTACGACTACACAGGTCTTTAACTGGACTCCCGGCTCAAGTCATACGATCGCGACCACTTCGCCTCAAGCCGGAACAGCCGGAACTCAATATGTCTGGGCAAATTGGAGTGATAGCGGTGCTATCTCTCATATAGTTGCGCCAACCGTGGCAACGACCTATACGGCTAATTTTACGACGCAGTATCAATTGACGATGAATGCCGGAGCGGGCGGGACGGTCAGTCCGCCGAGTGGGTTTTTCAATGCCGGACAGGTTGTCAGCATTTCAGCAACGCCGAATGCCGGATTTACATTCAACGGCTGGACGGGAAGCGGGACGGGTTCTTACACGGGAGCAAACAATCCGGCTTCGGTGACAATGAACGGGCCGATTACGGAAACTGCCGCTTTTACAACCGTTTCCTGTACTTATTCGCTCAACCCGACGAGCCGGAACTTTTCGGCAATCGGCGGAAACGGTTCGGTTCAGGTAACCACCCAGCCGGGCTGTGGCTGGACTGCCGCCGTTACTTCGTCGCTTATTCCTGAATTGGTCATTGCTCCCGATTCGTTGTTACCTTTTCCAACTGTTTTTTCCAATTCAAAAGAGGCAACAACAACTTTTTCGGGAACGGGAACTCGTGTGATACCCGATGGTAATGTGATGATGACTCCGACTTTCAGCGAAGGATTTGACAACATCACAACACTTCCCGCAAGCGGATGGTTTTTGCAAAACAACAGCATTCCGGGATTAACCAATTGGTTTCAGGGCAATGCCACTGTTTTCCCCGCGCATTCGGGCGCAACCAATTCGTATATCGGAGCGAACTTCAATAATACAGTTGCCACAAACACAATCAGCAATTGGCTGGTGACACCTAATATTAGCTTCAACAATGGTGATGTCATCACTTTTTATACCCGGAAAAATGCCCCCGACACTTATCCTGATCGGCTTCAAGTTCGTCTGTCAACCAATGGGGCCAGCACGAATGTCGGAACAGGAGCAGAGGGCGTCGGAGACTTTACGACACTGCTTTTAGATATAAATCCGACTCTGGTTGTCGGTGGTTATCCGATAACCTGGACACAATACACCATTACCGTTTCAGGACTTGCGGGTCCAACAAGCGGACGAGCAGCATTCCGCTATTATGTTCCGAATGGCGGTCCAACCGGCGCTAACTCTGAATACATCGGCATAGACACCTTCACCTACACACCGGCAACTGCATCAAACTGGCTGACGATTACATCGGGGCAAAGTGGAAGCGGAAGCGGAACGGTCAATTACACGGTTGCCGCCAATACCGGACAGCCGCGAATCGGAACGATGACTATTGCCGGTCAAACCTTCACTGTCAATCAGTCCAATGCCACAACGATAAGCCGAAAGCCATTCGATTTTGACGGCGACGGTAAAACGGACATTTCCATTTTCCGTCCTTCAGTCGGCGAATGGTGGTATCTGAAATCTTCAACCGGCGGTAACGCTGCGCTTCAATTCGGGCAATCAACCGATAAACTCGTGCCCGGAGATTTTACCGGTGACGGCAAGACCGACATCGCTTTCTGGCGACCTTCGACCGGTTTTTGGTTTATTTTGAGAAGTGAGGATTTCTCGTTCTTCTCGTTCCCGTTTGGTACAACAGGCGATATTCCGGCACCTGCCGATTATGACGGCGATGGCCGGGCGGATGCGGCGGTCTTCCGTCCGTCGGTCGCGACTTGGTTTATTCTGCGTTCCTCAGATGGTGGTATTACTATTTCTTCTTTCGGTGCATCTACCGATAAACCAGTTCCGGCTGATTACGACGGCGACGGCAAAGCCGATATTGCTATATGGCGACCGAGCGTCGGCGAATGGTGGATCAATCGAAGTTCGACCGGGCAAACGATCGCGTTTCAGTTCGGGTCTTCGACCGATAAAGCTGTTCCGGGCGATTATACGGGTGACGGCAAGGCGGACGCGGCTTTTTTCCGTCCTTCGACGGGATTCTGGTTTATCTTGAGAAGCGAAGATTTCTCGTTCTTCTCGTTCCCGTTCGGCACGAGTGGTGATATACCTGTGCCGGGTGATTATGACGGCGACGGCAAATTTGACACAGCAGTTTTCCGACCTTCAAACTCAACGTGGTTTCTCAACCAGACGACTGCCGGAGTTGGAATTGCCACTTTCGGAATCACGGGCGACCAGCCTGTCCCTAATGCCTTTGTGCCGTAGCAAAAATGAAAATGCAGAAAATAAGAAGAGAAGAAAAATTATTTTTCTTCTCTTTTTATTCAAATTCTTTTTATTCAAATGCTGAAAAATATATTGCGGTTGGATTTTTGTTAAGTCTCGAAAAGTGGACAATTTTGTGTGACGTTTGAGAGATTACACTTTCGAGCTTCGCGTGTTTCCGCATTATATTTCAAAATATATGCTAACCTGCTTAACAAATATCAAAGTTCAAAATTAAAGGCAAATGCTTTAAAGTCAATCTCTTAAAGCCGCTGCCGTCCGGTAAATCCGTCTTCGACTTCGTGCCACCATTCTATTTCTTGGGCATCACCCATTTGCCAGCAGAGAAGAACGATGCGGCCGTCTCGCATACACGGAAAATCAATCAAACCGCGAGTATAGTCTTTTAGCTGAACGCCGAGTTCGTGGATCTCAGTCGTCAATTTGCCGAGTTCATAAAGCACATGGACGTAATTTGAGCCGCCTTGCATACCGCCGCCGCCGAGTTCTGCCGAAACTGCCGCCGCTTGCGCCGATTCACGAAAGGCGGCGACCGAAGCATAATAATTCTGGATCTGCAAAAGCATTGGGCGAACCGTTATTAATAGTTCGTTGGCTTCATCAAGCGTAAAAATTTTCATCTGTCGTCCTTGACGCGAACCAAATCTGATAGATCTTCTGTTTCTTCGTCCGTAAAACTTTGCTGATAATTAATTTCGTTGTTAATTCGCGTAAA